>JAFPZY010000045.1 GCA_017417025.1 Paludibacteraceae bacterium
AATACTTGGAGACCGAGGAGAAATGGTTCGCCAACTGGGACATGGGCGGCGCGTACTGGGAGAAAGACAACAAGACTGCCCAGCGCACGTTTGCCAACAGCCCGCATAAGTTCGTCGATAAATGGGACACGCCGATTCTCTGTATCCACGGAGAGAAAGACTACCGTATTCTCGCCAACCAAGCCATGGCGGCATATGACGCAGCGAAAATGCGCGGCGTGCCTGCCGAACTGCTCATCTTCCCTGACGAGAACCACTGGGTACTCAAACCGCAGAACGGTATTCTCTGGCAACGCGAGTTCAGAGGATGGCTTGACAGATGGTTAAAATGATTTCTCCTTTTGCGCTGCCTCCGCATCCTCTGGCGCAAGCCGCAGCTGCGGAGGTCATGGACAGCGTTCATGCCTATATGCACTCGCACCCCGAAAGCGAGTTGCACAGGCATGGCAAGATGTTCGGTGTGTTAGTGCTGGACGGTACAGACGAAGACGCTCTTGTCCATTGTGCATCGTCCCGTTGTGCATCCCCTTATCTTGCCGCTTTCTCCGCCAAGCTGGACGGCAGTTACAGCCATGAGGGGTTTGTGCCGCCTGTCTATGAGATGAGGGAGCCGCCCGTGGGAACCGACAGAGCGGAGTCGCAACGGCTGCAACGGCTGCTCTTTGCGGAGTACCGTCTTCTCAACGGCAGAGGGGAGACCAAGAACCTGCCGGATATCTTTGCCGATGAGAAACCCGTCATCCCACCGGAGCAATGGTTTGACAAATCCCAAGACCGCACATCGCCCCACCCCTCTCTCCCTCCTTCCGGTGCCGGAGAATGCTGTGCGCCCAAACTGCTGCAATACGCCTTTGCGCATGGCATGAAGCCCTTGGCGCTGGCGGAGTTCTGGGTGGGTGCTTCACCGAAGACGGAGATACGTCGCGAGGGTGTGTTCTATGCCCCCTGCTCCGGCAGGTGCGTGCCGGTTCTCAGGCATATGCTGCGCGGCGTGGACGTTGAGGCTGAACCGCAGAAGACACAGGCGGAGGAACTATGCCGGCAGATGAAGATTCTCTTCGAAGACGAATACCTGCTGGTGGTCAACAAACCGGCAGGTCTGCTCTCGGTGCCCGGCAAGAGCGGTGAGATATCCGCCGCCGAATACCTTGCCGCCCGTCCTGCTCACCGTCTGGACCAAGACACCAGCGGACTGCTGGTGCTTGCCAAGACGCCGGAAGTCTATACCGCCCTGCAGACCTGTTTCCAGCGCCGCGACATCCTCAAGCGCTATGAAGCCGTCGTCTGCCCCCACCCGTCCTTCTCTCCGAAGGCGGCGGAGAGCTCCGCAGTCATCTCCCTGCCTTTGCTTCCCAACCCCTATGACCGTCCGCGGCAGATGGTGAGTCACGAACATGGCAAGCCCGCCCTCACACGGTATGTGATACGCGAACGGCGGGACGACGGCACATGCCTTGTCGATCTCTACCCGCTGACCGGACGCACCCACCAGCTCCGCGTACACGCCGCACACCCGGACGGACTCAACGCACCCGTTGCCGGCGACAGGTTGTACGGCTCCGCCCTCTCCGCGCCGCGTCTCATGCTCCACGCCGCTGAACTGGCGTTCGTGCATCCGGTAACAAAAAAAGAGATGCATTTCTGCATCCCTTCCGGGTTTTGAGCACTCTCTGATTTGTCATTTATCGGAGCGATTGTCTGTACTTTTCGGTTTCTTGTAGAGGTCCCGCAGCCGCATGTCGGTCCATTTGCTCGGTCCCACAGAGGCGTCGCGCATGGTGACATCCTCATAGAGTCGTCTGCCGTCCTTCACATATTGCTGCACGAAGAACTCCAGTTCCCCGGTCGTCATCGGTCCCGCCACGCTCACTTCATGCCCTAAATTCTTCAGGCGATAGACGCAGTACGGATATTCGTATTTCTCCATCTTTTTGGTGATGGCGCTGGAGCCGTAAAGCCCCTTCCGCCCCAGCACGATCTGTTTGTAAGGCACTATCTTGTCCACCTCGCCATGGAAGAGCAAAGTCGGCGCCGGTGCCTGCGCCCATTTGAGAGAGCCTGTTTCCGAGTAGATGGCGCCGCTGTAGGCCACCACGCCGGCAGGTTTCCATCCCTCCGGCAACTCGGCAGCGAACGCCAGTCCGTTGCACCGTCCGAAATCGGTCATCAGTGCAGTGATGGCACCTGCCGACGAACCTTCCAAGATAATCTTGTCGGCTGCTATGCCTAATTCCTTTCCATGCTCCACCAGATAGCGCACAGCCGCCGAACAGTCTGCCGCCGCCATGTAAAAAGCGTCCTTCAGGGCTTGCAGTTTACTCTTGCCGTCGGTGTATGTGCTGCGCAGCCCGAGCCGGTAATCCATCGCGACGGCGGTATAACCCATCTCCGCCAAGCGGCGGCAGTAGTCGGCATCCCATTGTTTGGTGCGCGAGCCGCCGATAAACCCGCCGCCATAGATATGCACAACGGTGTAGCCGTTGGCTGGTTCTGCAGGGCGGTAGAGGTCCAGCATCAAGGTGGTCGTGTCGCGTTGCACAAACGGATACGTCTCCTGTCCCCATGCCGTCCATACCCAGCACAGCCCCATCAGCAGCAGTCCTAACCGTTTCATCTCTTTCATTCGTCTCAACATATCGTTTCCGTGTATTTTACTATCGCTTTCCGTGTATTGTAATATCGTTTTCGGCTGCAAAGGTACTGCTTTTTTCCGACATTTGCAAATAAAAAAACACCGCCCTAAAAGTATATATACTACGTATATATAGTACAAGCGGCATTTTTGCACTTTTTTGCAAAGTATCCTATGGTTATCTTATGGTTATCCTATGGTAATTCTGTGGTGCGCAACGCTGAATTAACGCTAATTGGTAGTTGCGGGTTGTTGCGGGCATCCAAGAACCTGTTGCAGGGTAACAGCCTGCACAAAAGAAGAAAGCAATGAGAATATAACAGATTCTATCCGCAATTTAGTGCAAATTAGTACAAAAATGCGATTAGAAAGACCTCGAAACCGCAATTTAGTGCAAATTAGTACAAAAATGCGATTAGAAAGACCTCGAAACCGCAATTTAGTGCAAATTAGTACAAAAATGCGGACAAAGGTATCTCCTATGTCGTCTATACCAGTTCCTGCAAGAGGGATTAGCAAAATAACAAGCAAGCTTTCTATAATCATATCAAATTACAGATTTGCTAATAAAATTATCATTTTTTTTGCATATATCATTTTTTTGTAGTATCTTTGCACTCGCAAACAACTCTATATATCAATTTAAATTTTATGGACATGAAACGAGTTATTATTTTCATATTATTGACGAATGCTATAATAACTATTACGTTCGCTCAAGATATAATCTTCCTCACTTCTAATGATTCTATTGTCGCGAAAGTTTTGACCGTAAACAAGAAAGAAGTAACATATCAAAAATGGTCCAATCTGCAAGGACCTACTTATTCTTTACCGACCGAAGAAATAATTGGGATTAAATATAATAACGGTTCGTATGATTCTTTTGGATATAATTCAAAAGAAAATCAAGCGGTTACTACAACAAATAAATACCTCCCCGTCTATCGTAATGGGAATACCTATTATTATGGAGATTTAATCATGGACAAATACAAAATGCTTTCATGGTTAGAAAAACAAAATTGTCAAATGGCATATTCCCAATTTTCAAATGGTTACAAATTAGCACAAAGTGGGTGGATACTGTTGGGGATAGGTTTTTTGTGCGATATTCCAGCTGCAATTTTAGTTGTGCGAAGATCTACAACTCAAATTGGCTATCTTCTTGGAGCAATTGGTGGAGCTTTTGAAATTGCATGCATTCCTACATTAAGTGTTGGTTATGCTAGAATGCATCATGCAGTTGATACGTATAATTCCTATAATTACAATAGAAATTATTCATATTGGGCTATTCAGTGTAGTTCTAACGGTATAGGAATCGCATATCATTTTTAGTCATTATTCTGCAATTATAAAATCAATCATTTACTAAATTTTACATATGAAAAAAGGTATTAGAATTATCATTTCATTATTAATTGTCTCGCTGATTATGTTTTCATGCGATTTATTTTATGATCCGCAACATGATGTGACTCCGGATAACTCAAATTATTATGTAAGATATACTATAAAAGCTACTTATCCTTACCTTTTCAGCGATGTTACTTATCGCGATGTGTATGGTACAGAAATTGCTTTGAAAAATTACCGAACACGTAGTTGGAGTGTCACTATAGGTCCCGTAAAGAAAGGATTCAATGCATATGTCAAAAATGAGAGTGGGTCTGCTACTAATCAGATAGAGATTTCTAAAAATGGAGAACCATTTACATTAAAAGCAAATGGAACAAATAGCGCTTCATATACTATTGACTTTTAGCTCTACTACTCGCATAATGTGCTACAAATGATTTTGCTTAAAATTTTGATAATAAATAATTATTCAGAAAACAAACCCATAATTTTAAATGCCTCCAAAGTATTGTGAATTACTATGGAGGCATTTAAATAAAAACACTTTTTTACACTGCCGGTGGCAGTGCTCCTGTTTAACGTCAAGGAGGGACATATGGGTTATTTCAATGTGTTTGCTTGCTTTTTTGGTTCGCGGCGTGTGTCCCAAAGGGCAGAAATCCGTATGCAGTCTGCATCTGTTGTATAAACGAGTTTACTTTTCTTGGTGATTACGATACTCCTATATATGTGTGATTTACCAACCAGCAACGGTTCTTCCTTGCCTAATTCAGGAAAAGAGAGTAATTCCGTTTCTATGCTATCCAGTTTATTATAAAAATCAAGAAGGGATTTTTCTCCAAACTCATTATATATGTAATCAGCAACTTGATTTAGCTGCTTTTGCGCTTTATAAGACCAACGGATAATCATTTTCTTATGAGTTTGGCAAGATGTGCTTTACGTAACTTACGGGATTCCTCCATAGAATAAACACGTCCTGCGGCAAAATCCGCCTCAGACTCATCTATCATTGCATTCAACTCAGTCATGGTATATGGCTTCATCTGCGCCTTGGTTTCCGTTTCAACCTGCTCGATGAGGTGCTCGGCAAGCCAACGCTTGTTAGCCGTCGTCAGATTGTAACCGAGAATGGTATCCCATACTTGCTGTAGTGCGGCGGTACTCATTATTGTATTCTCCTATAATTTGTTTAATGAAAGTTTTTACACTGTCAGTAGCAGCGGTAAGCGGCTACAGCGCAACCGTGAAGGGGTTGACGTATTTCACTTCGCCGTTCTCGCTGAAGACAAGCGGCTGATTATCACGGCGGTGCTGCTCAACTACTTTTCTGTAAGACAGTTTGAGCCCTATGCTCAATTTTGCCTCTAATTCACGTTCA
>JAFPZY010000046.1 GCA_017417025.1 Paludibacteraceae bacterium
AACAAATAGGGCTTATCAGCCGGCAGGTTTATCCCGAAGTGCCGCCGAGAGTTGAGTACAGCCTCACCGCCCGCGGTCAGTCCCTCATGCCCCATGTCTCCGCCCTTATCGGCTGGGCTATGGAGCATTTTGAGGAGATAACAAAATAAGGGCAGTAGCGGCTTTGGCACATGATTTGTAGCACATATAGACAAACATGTCTAACCCTCAAAATCATCGCCTTATGAAAACAAGACTGCTTACTCTTTGCTTCGCCCTGATGGCAAGCCTGACGATGTCCGCGCAGTATGTCGTGTCGGACAAGTACGACCTCTGGTTCGAGGACACGAACAACGAGATGACTACCCGCAAACCGGAGTATTGCACCGAACACTACCAGGACCTGCGCAACGGCTGTCAGGTACGGCTGTCCGGTAAGAAGGTCTATATCTACCGAGGTGGCTATTCTATCCTCTACGGCGATGAAATCAACGTGCTCTACAACGGCTATTACCGCGTTCGCCGGGGCAACACATGGTACCTCGCGGACGAAGACGGCGACCTTGTCAGCGGCATCTACGGCAAAGAAATCAGGTACTATCCGTTTGGCTATGTGACCGTGCAGCGCTCTTCCGGCTACTAGGACATCTATCATTGCTCGGGGCGCAAAGTAGAAACCTACTCATACGAGCTTCCGGCAATGTTCGGAAACGGCTTTTTCTGCGTCAAGCAAGGCACATGGTGGTACGCCGTGGACCAGGACGGCGACAAGATCTCCGGCGTCTATGGCGACGATATCTTCCTCCTCAACAACGGCACATGGAAATGCATCCGCGGCAGTTATGTGACGTATGTAGAGTGATTCTTCCGCAAAAATCGCAGATTTCTGTCATTTTTGAACGATTTCTCTTGCATAATTCAAAAAAAAGCAGTACTTTTGCACCCGAAATGGTTATACTACTGTAACCTTTTAATCAAAAATTGAATTATGAAGCAAGTCAGTTTTAAGAAAGCAATCAAAGCGTGGCAGGGGATTCAACCTGTCTCTGACAGAGACCGCGAGAGGCTGAGCCGCCGTTTTACGATCGACTACAACTACAACAGCAATCATATTGAGGGCAATACCCTGACCTATGGTCAGACGGAGATATTATTGCTGTTCGGTAAGATTGTCGGCGAAGCCACAGTTCGCGATGTGCAGGAAATGACCGCCAGCAATGTCGGCTTGAAGATGATGAGCGAAGAAGCGAACCTGCCAAACATGCCCCTCACCCAGAACTTCATCCGCACACTGCACAAGACCTTATTACGCGAGGATTACACCGTCTATCGCAACCTCCCCGGAGGCATGCAGACCAGTTACACCATCCATGCCGGACAATACAAGACCCGCCCGAATAGCGTGATTACGCGCTACGGAGACCGCTTTGAATACGCTTCGCCGGAAGAAACGCCTGCCCTGATGACCGATCTCATAAACTGGTACAATTCCGAGGAGGAACTGGGACGATTGTCGCCTGTTGAGTTGGCGGCGCTCTTCCACTATCGCTATATACGCATTCACCCCTTTGAGGACGGCAACGGACGTATTGCGCGGCTGTTGGTCAATTATATTCTTTCGCGTCACGGTCTGCCGATGATTGTTGTGCGCAGCCGCAAGAAACAGGAATATCTGGAAGCGCTTCACCAAGCGGATTTGATTGTAGGTGTTGTTCCAAGTCAAGGAGCGCACGCTGCCCTTGAAGACATAGAGCCTTTTGTGCAATATTTCCATAAATTGGTAGCCAACGAGATTTACAATGACTATCTTTTTGTGACCCGCAAAGAGGAAAACGTCTGGTGGTATGACGGAGAGATGATTGAGTTCCGTACGCCGAATTATGCCAAACTGCTACGGTTGATGCGGACGCAGCCTGTATTGACACTGGAAGACATGACGGAGGAACTGGGCATCAGTATGACCGCCGTACGGAAATTAGTCAACCAACTGATAGAAAAAAACTACGTCGAGAAGAACGAAAAAGATAGTTCCTGGCGTGTAATCATCACCCCCTCCATATAATCCCGCATAAAATCCGCTATTAATCCGCTGTAAGGCACGATACATATACGATAGATATACGATAGATACACGTTAGATATACGATACATTAGTATAACCAAAGTATAACAACACTATACCCAAATAAACATTGAATTATGGCATCAGTAACACCGGCATCGCCGTTTGAGAGTATCAGCGGCAAACTAAGTAGAAATGAACGGATTGTTATGCGTACGCGGAACGGGCGGATGCATGCTTACGCTATCCAGCATCCGTATGAAGGACCGTTGGCGGAGAGCAGAAAGAAAGCCATCAGCGCTTTTGCAGAGGCAGTCAAGCAATGCAAGGTCGAGATGGGAGATGCGGAGCGGCAGGCGTATTGGGAAGGGCTGTATGGGGAGTACAAGAAGTTAGCAGGTAAAAGTTTGAGCCGCGCCAACCGGCGTTTCTTCGGCGAGAACTCCACCGCCGCCGCAAAAGACAAGTTCTATTCCACCCTCCGTGGCTTCATCATCGCCCAACTGCGAAAAACAACAGAATGACCAACAATCACGACAAATGGCAATGGCAGGAGCCGGATACGGTATGGAAAGGTGCCGGGCTGTACCATGTCACGCTGACCATCCCCTCTCGCGAGCCGCTTCTCGGCTCCCTCGTCATCCCCGACGGCGATGCCACCCAAGCGAGGGTGGAGATACTTCCCTTAGGCAAGGCCGTATTAAATATCCAGCGGCAGTTATCCTCATTTTATCCTGAGATACAGATATTGCACTACTGCCTCATGCCGGATCATTTACATGCCATCTGGTATGTACGGCAAGCAATGCCGCGTGGCATAAGAGCTGCCGTCCGCGGCTTTTGGCAGGAGGTCAAGAAGGTCGGGCGTCTTTCTTCTTTTGCCCCGAATTTAATTCGGGAGAACTACCAAGAAAGAGCTAAAACATTACGGGAAGAGATAGGCGCAGAGCGATACGATGCCCTCTCTCCAATTTTCACCGAGATGCCCTTCGTCCGCCCAATGGGGCAGCGGCGGCAGCTGCCTGCCACGCTCCGTTATATCGACATGAACCCGCAGCGGCTGGCTACCAAGCGTCTCATGCCGGGTTTCTTCCGCGTGCAGGAAGGGATAGAGCTCGCCGGGCGCACGTATAGCGGTGTGGGGAACATCGCCCTGCTGCAAGCAGAGCGGTATGCTCCTGTCCATGTGCGGCGGATGATGGTCGAGGCGGCGGAACACGGCGAGCCGCAGCAGATGCGCGATTACATGAACGGCTGTGTGCTGGCTGCCCGCAAGGGTACCGTGATGGTCTCGCCTTTCATCTCGCCGCAGGAGAAACAGGTGATGGAGGTGCTGCTGAAAGAGGAAAGGCCGTTCATCTGTATCGCGGACAACGGCTTCCGCGATTACTACAAACCGCACGACGGGCTCTTCGATGCCGTAGCCGCCGGCCGCGTACTCATCCTCTCCCCGTGGGAGTACGATGCCGACAAACACCATGTCACCCGCGCCGATTGCGTAGCCATGAATCAAATGGCGGAAGAGATTTGCAACCATTGTTCCCTTTCTTCCGCTCCACCCAACAGCATTGCCCTTTCTTCCATTGAGCCGGATTGAATCCGGCCCCGACTACCAAACAAAGAAAAATTCTTCCATTGCCCCGACTGCCAGTCGGGAAAACAACAAACAAAAACTGAAAAAGAATGAAAATAACCGGGAAATATAAATTTGGCTTTGACGCATGGGCATTGGGGGTGTTCGTGTTAGTGATGATACCTAATCTCTTCTGGTTCGGTGTGCCGGCTCCAAACGACAGCTTGCGAACGGTATCCGTCACACCGGTAACAGACACCATCGGGGCTGTGCTGCAAGTACTGATGATTGCAAGTCTGTGTATGGTTAAAAACAAGAATGCCGGTAAAATGCAGCTCTCGCCTCTGATTATTGGCGTGATAGCGTGTCTGGCGGCGTACTATACAGGCTGGTGTCTGTTCTATTCGGGTATTGTTGGGAAGCTTGTTATCGGGCTTTTGACCCTGCCTCCGTGCATAGCCTTTGTGCTGTATGCCACAGACCGAAAGAATCTCCCAGCCATACTCTTTGCCTCCGGCTTTATGCTGTGCCACGTAGTATTCGGAGTGGTAAATTATATGTAAAAAGAGGTATATATTAGAATGATAATACAGAAAAAGCGTACAAACTCTTGCATAATTAACAAAAAAAGAGTACCTTTGTTGAGGATTTCTGAAAAATGAAAATAATTAAAGTTTTGGAAATGAAACTAATTGAACGTACATTATTACTAGACCAATTAAAAGAGGCAGAATGAAAAGAACTGTTTTTTACATATTGGTACTTGCATTATACGGATGTCAAAAGCCGCTGGCATTCCACGAGGCGGTACAAAAAGCAGATTCGTGCTATATGGCACAGGATTACGAACAGGCCAACAACTATTACAAACAGGCTTTTCATGCCTCCGATGCCAAGCCGCAAAGTTACCATTATTCCAATGCAGCCGCTATCGCAGCTATGGCAGGTGATGAGCAAACGGCATTCATGCGCCTCAACCAATTGATTAGCAACGACAAAGAGTGGTACACGTCCAACTTTGCGGAGAATCCGGACTTTCTGCCATTACATCAATACCCCGAATGGCAAGTGCTGAAAGACACGGTAGAGGCACGGCAGGAACGGTCCGAGCGGAATTACGATAAAGCACTAATAGCCCGTTTGCAAGCGATACACGAACGTGATCAGAAACCACGGCACGATTTTCTGTTTGCATACCAAACGAAGGCGGTTGATTTGATAGATTCACTCGTTCGTGAAATGCAGATAGCTGATTCTGTCAATCTTATAGAAATCCAAGATATCCTACAGACATACGGATTCCCGTCTGAAACTATAGTCGGGACCAATAATAGTGTTATATGGTTAGTCATCCAGCATAGCGATGTCGAGTTTCAAAAGGCTTATTATCCAATGTTACGGCAAGCCGCCGAGGAGGGAGAATTGAGCTGGGACAACATAGCACTTCTGGAAGACCGTATTGCCATGCACGAAGGCAGACCGCAGCGCTATGGCTCACAAGTTGTGGAGAATTCCGAAGGAGAGCTTGTCATATATACGCTACTTGATAAAGACAGCGTGGATATATGGCGAG
>JAFPZY010000007.1 GCA_017417025.1 Paludibacteraceae bacterium
AGCGGTAGCGGCTACAACGGTCAGGTTCAGTTTAACCACCGAGTCGCAGCCGGCTATGTTCTTCAAGGTCACTTCGCGGGTAAGAATGTCACCTTCGTTAGCATCATCGGTCTTTATCTGCTCGCACTGCCACAAATAAACATCACCCTTCTTGACTTCCGCATTGACAATCACCTCGTCTGCGGTGCAAGGAGCGGTGGCGGCTACAACGGTCAGGTTAAGTTTGACAACCGAGTCGCAGCCTGCTACGTTCTTCAAGGTCACTTCGCGGGTCAGGACATCACCTTCAGCGGCATTTGCGGTCTCTATCTGCTCGCACTGCCACAGATAAATCTCACCCTGCTTGACTTCCGCATTGACAATCACCTCGTCTGCGGTGCAAGGAGCGGTGGCGGCTACAACCGTCAGGTTCAGTTTAACTATTGAGTCGCAACCTGCTATGTTCTTCAAGGTCACTTCGCGGGTCAGGACATCGCCTTCAGCGGCATTTGCGGTCTCAATTGCCTCGCACTGCCACAGATAAACCTCACCCTTCTTGACCTCTGCATTGACAATCACCTCGTCTGCGGTGCAAGGAGCGGTGGCGGCTACAACGGTCAGGTTCAGTTTGACAACCGAGTCACAGCCTGCTACGTTCTTCAAGGTCACTTCGCGGGTCAGGACTTTGCCCACGGTCTCATTCGCGGTCTCAATCCTTTCGCAAACCCAAAGGAAGGTCTCGCCTTGCTTGACTTCGGCATTGATTACCTTTTCGTCAGGAGTGCAAGGAGCTGCCGCAGCAACGACCTTCAGGTTAAGATTAACCACTGAATCACAGCCCGTAATGTTGCTGTAAGTCTCCGATTTGTTAATAACATCGCCAACAGCTGCAGAAGCTGTGGGTATTTGCTGGCACCCGAAGAGATAGGTCTTACCCTGCTCCACTTCGGCATTCACTGTTGTCGGTGCCGACGGAGTCCCGATTGTCAAATCAAGGGTCTTCATCACTCCACCGACCTCTACAGGCCAAACGCCTGTCGTGCTGAACTGCTCACAGCCGATAAGGTAAGTAGCGGGACCGCAAAGGTTCACCTTCACCACCTCCTGCGCCGAGAGACTTGTCGCTACAGACAGCGTCAGCAATGCAAAAAGAGTTTTAAGTATATGTTTCATTTTGGTTTGTTATTTATCCAAAAGATTGAACTGTTTCCGGAAGCACCCCACACAAAAAGGAGCAACTTCCTTAAATTATTATTTTCCTTAATAATATATAAGGAGGTTCTTCTATCATCCGCGTTTTGTCTCCGCCCCGTGCGCCGCCTGCCTGATTGCTGTGTTAGTTGAAAGCAGAACCGGACGCTATGTCGGGCTTTTATCCGCGTTTCCTGTCCGCCGGCAACTATCGCCGCCTCTGCAGAATATCACTCGCTATCTCTGTGTCTTACAAATACTTTTTTATAAAAGATTTGACATTTATTTTTATTTCTTTCATTCTTTCTTTACTTTCTAAATCCCGGATTTTCCCGCAACCCCTCTCTCCACTCCCGAACTCCCATCCAAACATCCTTTCCATTCCTGACTTCCCATCCCTGACTTCCCATCCCGAAATTCCTCTCCGTCTCACATCCATCCTGTTTCCTCCCCTTCTCCGCCTCACCCTCGTCAGACTCTCATCCCCATTCCGGCTTCTGCAGTTGCACAAAAAATCACATAACGCACAAACAAACAGCGAGATAATTACAATTCCCACTATTGCCTGACGGCATTTTTGCAACTAACACGGTGCAAAGGTACTGCTTTTTTACTGATTATGCAAATATTTTCTGCAAAAAAATCTCTTTTTTGTCATATCGCCCTGTGTATCAAACCGCGTCTTCTACCGTCACAGTACCGACACAGTTCCCTCACAGTTCCCTCACACGCGGGGACTGCTCTATGCAAAAAAACTCCCAAAACTACACCTTATTTTTCCCGAGTATGCACTCTGCGGCGTATGCGGCTGCCGTGCTCCTCACCGTGTCGCGCGTCTCTAAAGCCGTGCGCACGGAGGCATAACCTGCCGACATGGTGCGGCGGTAGTCATTGTCGGCAAGCAGACGCATCAGCTCGTCCTCTATGTTCCGCCGCGAGAAACGCGGTCCCACAAGTTCCTGAATAACCTCCCTGCCCGCGATGATGTTCACAAGAGTGAAGAACGGCGTGCTGAAAATGAGCGGGCGGAGGAAACCGAGCACCTTGCTCCCCGTGACATGATAAACTGCCGTCTGCGGGCAGCCCAGCAGAGCCGTCTCAAGAGTGGCAGTGCCCGAATTGACCACTGCCGCCCGTGCCCGCCTCAGCAGCTGCAGCGTGTCGCGTGTCAGTTCTTCGCCTTGAAGGAAAGGCGCATAAATGCTGTCGTCCATTGACGGCGCGGCGGCAACAACAATACGCGGCTTTGCCTGTCCTCCCGCCGCCAGTCCGGCCGCTACACTGCGCGCGGCGGCAAGCATAACAGGCAGGCATTGTGTTATTTCGCTCCGGCGGCTGCCCGGCAGAAGAGCTATAACATCCTCCCTCGTGGCGGGAGCTCCTGTCGCAACGGCGGCCTCGCGCACACGGTCGAGTGTCGGGTTGCCCACATAAAGGCAGTTGTAGCCGGAACTCTCATAAAACGCAGGCTCAAAAGGAAAGATGCCGAGTATGAGGTCCGTCAGCCGTGCCACACGGTGTATGCGCCATTTCTTCCACGCCCACACTTTCGGGGGGATGTACCACACGATGCGTGTGCCTGGCAAGTGTCTGCGCACAAAAGCCGCTATGCGCAGATTGAACGACGGATAGTCAATCAGTATCAGCGTGTCAGGCTTCATCTCCATCAGCGCCTGCTCCGCAATGCGGAAGTTGCGGCGCACTTTCCCCATACTGCACACCACCGCCATAACTCCCATAAACGCCATGTTGCGGCAGTGCTGCACAAGCCTGCAGCCGGCAGCTTCCATACAGTCGCCGCCCATGCCTGCCACCTCCGCCTGTCCGTCGCGCGACTTCAGTTCTCTGACCAATGCGCCGGCATGCATGTCGCCTGACACCTCACCTGCTATAACGAAGTATTTCATTGGTCAGAATGTGAAATAGACGGAGGCTATAATATAAGGCATTGCCCCCACAAGCAGTCCTTTGCTCACCTTCCATGCGTCAGCAGCATAAAAGACAAAGACGAATGCCAGGTCAGGGAACACGCTGACGAACAGCAGTTTGCTCCATGTCTGACTGAGTGCCGAGCCGAACATGCGCATCGAGTACCAGAGGTTGAAGTGGTCGATATACACATACCCTACCACAGCGGGGAGTATCAGCCCGAGCACTATGCCTATCCAGTATTTGTCAAAGCGTTCAAGCATAAGGTCAGAGCAGTTCGTAAGCCGTCATGTCCAGACTGACAGGCTGTATGCTTATCTTGTTGTGCGTTATGCACCACATATCCGTGTCTTCCGCCTCCGGCTCATGATTGACGAAAGAGCCTGTCAGTGTGTATATGGTCCTGCCGTTGTCGTCGGTGTGCGGCTGCAGTTCTTTCTCCCAGTGTCCGCTGCACTGCCTTGCCCACTGCACTCCGTGTATTTCGCCCGCGGGGGCGTTCACGTTGTAGCACACGGGGCGTTTGAAGCCGGTGTCAAGCAGGTGGCGCGTAATCTCCGGAATATACGGCTCGAAGTACGAAAAGTCGGCATCAGGATTATGGTCGTCTATCGAGAAGCCTATAGCCGGAAAGCCGTGCTCGGCTGCCACAAAGCACGCCCCCATAGTGCCCGAATAGAGTATATTGACCGACGCATTGTGCCCGTGGTTGATGCCGCTGGCAAGCAGGTTGATGCGGCTGTCGTCTCCATCAAACAGGGCGTTGATGGCAAGTTTCACGCAGTCGGCAGGCGTGCCGCAAGTCACATACACATCGGCCTTCGTCACAGCCTCCGCCTCCTCGGGTGTGTGCGCATCCTCCTCCCGCAGACGGCACAGGGTCATCGGCCTGTCGGTGGATATGGCGGACGACATCCCGCTGCGCGAGCCGTCAGGAGCCACCACTGTCACATGTCCGAAGGGCAGCATGAGTCTGACGAGTGTCAGTATGCCTTTGGTGCCCCAGCCGTCGTCGTTGGTTATCAGTATCTCCATTGTGTATTATCCTTTCTGTGAGGTTATTACCTGCATTACACGCTGTGCCAGCGCGTCTGCCTCCGTCTTTGTGGCGGCCTCCGAATAAACGCGTATTATCGGCTCGGTGTTTGACTTGCGCAGGTGCACCCAGCCGTCCTTGAAGTCAATCTTCACACCGTCAATGTCGTTCACGCGCTCGTTTTTATACAGTTCCTTCACCTCGGCGAGGAGTTTGTCCACGTCCATTTCCGGTGTAAGGTCTATGCGGTTTTTGGAGATAAAGTAGTCCGGGTATGTCCGGCGCAACTCGCTCACTTTCATTTTCCTCTCTGCCATCAGGCTCAGGAAGAGTGCGATGCCCACCAAAGCGTCTCTGCCCGAGTGGCATGCCGGATAAATGACTCCGCCGTTGCCCTCGCCGCCTATAACGGCACCTGTGCGCTTCATCTCCGCCGTCACGTTCACTTCCCCAACTGCCGCAGCGCTGTAGCTGCCTCCGTGCCTGCGTGTTATGTCGGCCAATGCGCGTGTGGACGAGAGGTTGCTCACCGTGTTCCCCGGCGTGTGCGACAGCACATAGTCGGCAACGCTGACCAGCGTGTACTCTTCGCCGAACATGTCGCCGTTCTCGCAGATGACGGCAAGGCGGTCCACATCGGGGTCCACCACAAAGCCCACATCAGCCTTGCCCTGCCGGAGCAGGTCGCTGATGCCTGTCAGGTGCTGCGGCAGTGGCTCGGGGTTATGGGCGAAATGTCCGTCGGGCTCGCCGTTGAGCACAATTATGTTCTTCACTCCGAGGGCCTCAAGCAGCGGCGGAAGAGCAATGCCGCCCACCGAGTTGATGCAGTCTATCGCCACAGTGAAGTTGCATGCTGCCACTGCGTCGCTGTGCACAAGCGGCAGAGCGAGCACACTGCTTATGTGCCACGGCAGTGCATCGGCGCGTGTCAGTTTCCCTATGCCGTCCACTTCCGCAAAAACAAAGTCCTCCTTCTCCGCTATAGCCAGCACCTCTTTGCCCTCCGCGTCATTCAGGAACTCGCCGTGCTCGTTCAGCAGTTTGAGCGCGTTCCAGTGCTTGGGGTTGTGGCTCGCGGTCAGTATTATTCCTCCGGCAGCATGCTCGTGTGTCACGGCAAGTTCGGTGGTCGGGGTGGTGGCCAGACCTATGTCCACCACATCATAGCCCATGCCGAGCAGCGTGCCTGCCACCAGCAGGTCAGCCATCTCGCCCGAGATGCGTGCGTCACGCCCCACCACCAGTTTTCTGTTGCCGGGCAACTGTGCACGGCGCTGGGTGGCGTAAGCTGCTGTAAAACGTACTATATCAACAGGATTCAGTCCTTCTCCGACGCGGCCGCCTATTGTGCCGCGAATACCTGAAATACTTTTAACAAGAGACATAATCTTATCTTATTTGCGTTTGGTCACTTTCATTTCATAGCAATAAGGCGTTACAGAGGCGTTGTCCTCCATGAAGCCTACTGTGCTCGGGCATATTATCTTGCATTCCGCGCCCGACCTGCCCATCTTGCGCAGCGCCACGTGCCATGCAGTGCAGCTGTTGTTGTCCACCGTGCCCACCGAGAGCTGAACGGGGTCACCCTGGTCGTCGGTGTTCCAGCAGCTGACGGTGTCTGTGTAAACATCAAGCCCGTATTTCCTGTAGCGCAGATTAACCCGCGTGCCGTTAGGCAGCAACTCGGCTGTAGTGTCGATGGGGGACGAGAGGTGGAAATACAGGTCATCGTAGCCTTCCACTGCAAGAAAGTCGTTCTCCCCCCACTTCTGACCGTGAGAGATTTTGGGTTCTTCGTATATCACGTTGATATTATGACGTGCTATATAACTGTCTATCAGCTTCTTCTCCTGCCTGATCTGCTTCGAGTAAGTGTTGCCCGAGCAGCCGCATGCCACTGCCGCAACCACTGCCGCACACAGACAGACGCAGATGTGCCGTGCTGTTATTTTGCTGTTTTTCATTGTGCTGTTTCCATTTCAATAAGGACGTTGGTGTATGGCGGCACATGGTCTGTGCCCGTGCTGCCGAAAGCTAAGTACCAGGGCACTACAAGTGACACTTTTGCTCCGCGCGTCATCTGCCTGAGTGCGTCAGCCGCCGCCTCCGGAAGCTGCTCCTTGCCTATGGTAAGAGTAGAACGCATGTCCTCTAACAGAGTTGTGTCAAGAGCAAGCACGCGCAGATGAACCTCCACTGTCTCGCCCTCCTGCAGTATGTTGTCCGCGTTGCGCAGTCCCTTTGCCCAATAGCCGCTCTCGGTCATCGCATAGCCTTCGGCGGCATAGCGTGTCAGCTGTCTGTCGGCCTCTTCGGCAAGGCGGCGGTTCATCTCGAGAGCCTGCAGCAGAGCCGAGTCTGCCACCACAGCACGGCCGCTCTTGTACGACGGTGTCTGCGGCTGCGTCCTATGACAGCCAGCCATCAGTGCGGCAGCCAGTATGAGCCATAATCCCTTTCTCATTTTGCAAGGTGTGTCAGGTACTGCCCGTAAGCCGTTTTCATTTCTGCCCCGAGTGCGCGCAGTTGCTCTGTGGTTATCCAGCCGTTGCGCCATGCTATCTCCTCTATGCAGGCCACATAGAAGCCCTGTCTGTTTTGTATAGTGGCAATGAAGTTGCCAGCCTCAAGCAGGCTGTCGCAGTTGCCGGTGTCAAGCCAGGCAAAGCCTCTGCCGAAGAGCTGCACCTGCAGCGTCCCCTCCTCCAAATAGAGGCGGTTGAGGTCGGTTATCTCATATTCGCCGCGGGCCGAGGGTTTGAGGGCGGCTGCCTTGTCGCAGACCGTATTGTCGTAGAAATACAAGCCGGGCACGGCATAGTTGCTTTTCGGCTGCTGCGGCTTCTCCTCCAACGACAGCACTTTGCCCGTTTGGTCAAACTCCACCACTCCGTAAGCGCGCGGGTCGCGCACTTCATAGCCGAAGATGCATGCACCTTTGCCCAGGGTGCGGCTCTGCGCTTTCAGGTCGTTCATGGTGGTGGCATGACGGTGTGCGGGATTAGGCTGGTCGGGCAGGACGTGCGCAGGGTCAAGCGACATCACCGCCGAGCGCAGCATCTTAGTGAGGCCCTGCCCGTAGAACATGTTGTCGCCAAGTATCAGACAGCCCGGACCGCCGGCAAGGAACTCGCGGCCGAGCACAAAAGCCTGCGCCAGACCGTTGGGCACCAACTGCACTTTGTATTCAAGGTGCATGCCGATACGGCTTCCGTCGCCCAACAGCTCCTCAAACATCGGCAGGTCGCGCGGCGTGGAGATGATGAGCACCTCGCGTATGCCGGCGAGCATGAGGCTTGACAGCGGATAATAAATCATCGGCTTGTCATATACAGGCATTATCTGTTTGCTGATGGCTTTCGACAGCGGGTAAAGTCTGGTTGCGCTTCCGCCCGCGAGAATAATTCCTTTCATAGTTATACCTTATATTATTGTTAAATATTTATCTTATATCGTTAAATATTTTTTCCACTCACCTCTGCCGGCATCCTCATTTTGCATTTACGCCGGCACTCTCATCCGCCCTGCAATCCTCTGCTATCCCCGTGCCGATTTCCGCGCCTATCCCTGTGCTGTTTATCCGCCTGCAAAGATAAACACAATTTTCCGATTATGCAAATTTTAAGAACAAGAACTTGCACTATCCAGCAAATTTTATCGATTTTAGCGACTCTCTGCTATTCTAAAGCAACAAATACGCCCCATATTTACCGCAACAGACCTATCATACGATATCCCGTTTTTTGTTGAAGTCTTGCACTATCCCCTAATGTTTTGCAGTAAATTCTCATCAGAACCTGTCATATAAATTGTAACGGTTATTTCTTTTTATTCAATTTCGCCTTCTGCACGTGAATTGCGTGCAAAGATATTACTTTTTCCGGATATATGCAAATTTTATGGCGGAAATCGGGGTGTGGAATGCGTTTCTTTGGTCGTCCCGGGGGCGAAAAAACGTCCGTATTTTGTCTCGGTTATCTCTCGCTCATCTCTCGGTCTTCTCTCGGTGGTGAGTCGGTGGTGAATCGGGGGAAGCAAGCCATGCTAACGGGACATTTGACACCGCCACACTGAAACGGAGAGTCTCCCTCCGGCGGGGCTAAACAGTCTTTCCGCCGAAGATACGGGTCCACAAGACCCAAAGAAGGAAGATAAAGCCGTAGAAAAGATACTTGAGCAGGTGGTCGTGGAAGAGGGGGAAGAGCTCGGGGTGCTCCTCAATAACCAGCGTCACAACGGCTATGCGCAATATGTTGAACACATAGACGAGGCCTGCTCCTACCGGAATGAACCAGAGCTTGTGCAGCGCACCTTTCCGCGGCGAATACGGCCGCGCGGCAAGCATAATGACGGCAAAGATAAAAGTCTGCTTCACAGGCGTGCAGCTCCATGCGATGTGTGTGGCGCTGCCCCCCTCGTAGCCGAGAGTGAGTCCGCTGCCGAGGACCAGCGAAGGCTTGAAGGGCTGCAGAAGCGCATATACCGCCCCTGCCGTGTGCCGCGCGAGAGCATCGAAAAAGGGGGTGAGGTTGAAGCACAGCCACGCAACGCTGTCCTTACCCTCGTCACCGTGCACGGTCAGTTTCCAGAAACCGTCGGCAAGCAGCATCGCCGCGACAAAAAGCAGTATGTCGCGGTAAGGCTCAAGCGCGGCGCGTATGTCAGATGCGTGTTTTGGCATAAGGCGCGGCATCAACGGGGCAGAAGTCGCCGTTGAGGTATTTGTAGTAGGCAGCCTGCCCTATCATGGCGGCGTTGTCGGTGGTGAAAGAGAAAGGCGGGATGAAGATGTCCCAGCGGTGTCTTCTGCCGAGGTCGAGCATGGCGGCCCTCAGTCCGCTGTTGGCGCTCACGCCCCCTGCCACGGCGAGCCGCCTGATGCCCGTCTGCTGCGCGGCTTTTTTCAGTTTGGCGAGCAGTATGTCCACCACTGTGTTCTGAAGCGCGGCGCAGAGGTCTTCGCGCAGTTGCGGCACCTGCTCCGCCAGCTTGTCCACCGAGTCCGCACCGTGCTCGCGCAGCATGTCGCGCAGGGTGTAAAGGAAGGAGGTTTTCAGGCCGGAGAAGGAGTAGTCCAGTCCGGGGATATTGGGTTTGGCGAGGGTGTATTTGGCGGGGTCTCCCTGCCTGGCAAGTTTGTCCACCCAGGGGCCGCCGGGATAAGGCAGCCCGAGCACTTTGGCGCACTTGTCGAAGGCCTCGCCCGCCGCGTCGTCGATGGTCTGCCCCAGGATAGCCATGCTGCACGGGCCGTCCACGCGCACTATCTGGCTGTTGCCGCCGCTCACCAGCAGGCAGAGGAAGGGGTACTCGGGATGCCGCAGCTCCACTCCCTGCAGCGACGGCGTTGCTGCGCGGTAAGCGTCCGACGGCTCAAGGAAATGCGCCATTATATGTCCCTGCAGGTGGTTCACCTCCACCAGCGGCACCCCTATCGACAGGGCCAGTCCTTTGGCGAAGGACGTGCCCACCAGCAGCGAGCCGAGCAGCCCGGGGCCGCGCGTAAAAGCCACAGCCGAGATGTCGGAGCGCTGTATGCCTGCTCTCCTGACCGCCGTATCAACAACCGGAAGAATGTTCAACTGGTGCGCACGCGAAGCCAGTTCGGGCACCACACCGCCGTATTCGGCGTGCACCTGCTGCGAGGCGATGACGTTGCTCAGCAGCTCGCCGTCGCGGATGACGGCGGCGGAAGTGTCGTCACAACTGGACTCTATAGCGAGGATAACTATGTTGTCTTTCATGGTTTTTTTTGCAATTCGGCGGCAAGAGTACAAAAAAATTTGCACACGTGCAAACAAAAGTGTAACTTTGCAGGCTAAAACACGAAAAGACATGCTTCTGTATTTCTTTTTACTCCGCATAGCCGCCTTGTTCGGCCACAGGAAAGCCCGTCTGCTGGTGCAGGGTCAGGGGGCCACTCTTGAGCGTCTGCGCAAGCAGCCTGTCGGCGGGCAGGGCCGCCTTCTGTGGTTCCACGCCGCCTCTGCCGGTGAGTTCGAGCAGGCGCGTCCGCTGATAGAGCGTCTGCGGGCCGACAACAAGCCTGTGCGCATAGTGATTACGTTCTTCTCGCCCTCTGGCTACGAGATGCGCAAGGACTACCCCCTTGCAGATGCTGTCTTTTACCTCCCCTTCGCCACACGCCGCAACGCGCGCGCTTTCATCGAGCTGCTGAAGCCCGACATGGCGCTGTTCATCAAGTACGAGTTCTGGCCCGCCTATCTCAGGGAGCTGAAGAAGCGCGGCATACCCGCCTACAGCATCTCGTCAGTCTTCCGCGCCGGCCAGCCGTTCTTCCGCTTCTACGGGCGGCCCTACCTCAACGTGCTGCGCAACTTCAGCCGACTGTATGTGCAGGACGAAGAGTCGCGCTCGCTGCTCGAAAAGAAAGGCATCAGCCAGGTCACAGTGGCAGGCGACACGCGCTTCGACCGCATGGAAGCAGTAGCCCGCCAGGCACAGAGCGTGCCACAGGCCGAAGAGTTCGTGCACGGCGACATCTACCGCCTTCCCGCAGGCGACACGCCCGTCATTGTGGCAGGCAGCACATGGCCGGAGGACGAGCAGTTGCTGGCACGCTACATGGAAGAGCGCGACGACGTGAAGCTCATCCTCGTCCCGCACGAAGTGACGGAAGAGCACCTCAAGACCATCTTCCGCCTTTTCAAAGGGCGATATGTCCGCTTCACCCGCGCCACGCGCAACAACATAGTGCAGAGCCGCGTGCTGGTGGTGGACTGCACAGGCAAACTCTCTGCGCTCTACCGCTATGCCACAGCCGCTTACGTCGGCGGAGGCTTCGGCGCAGGCATACACAACACCGTCGAGGCTGCCGTTTACGGCGTGCCCGTGGTCTTCGGACCCAGGTACACAGTTTTCCGCGAGGCGGTGGATATGGTGCGCTCGGGAGCGGCCATGTCCGTCAGGAACTACCGCGAGTTCGCCCGTGCTATGGACTGCGCAGTCAGCGAACACGCCATGCGGGGCAAAACAGCGGCTGAATATGTCAGAGCGGAGACAGGAGCCACCGGAAAAATATACAACGAACTGTTTGACAATATATAAAACGACACTGCTTATGGCACAGAAACCATCAATACCAAAAGGGACGCGCGACTTCGGTCCTGCTGAAATGGCGCGCCGCAACTATATTTTCGACACTATCCGCAGCGTGTTCCGCCTTTACGGGTTCCGCCAGATTGAGACTCCCGCGATGGAGCAGATGAGCTCGCTCATGGGCAAATACGGCGAAGAGGGCGACAAGCTCCTCTTCCGCATACAGAACTCGGGCGAGAAAGCGGCGGAAGCGCCGGAGAAAGGTCTGCGCTACGACCTCACAGTGCCCTTTGCGCGCTACGTCGTGCAGCACCGCGAGGAACTGCAGTTCCCCTTCCGCCGATACCAGATACAGCCCGTATGGCGCGCCGACCGTCCGCAGAAAGGACGATACCGCGAGTTCTACCAGTGCGACGTGGACATCATCGGCACCGACTCGCTGCTCAGCGAACTGGAGCTCGTGCAGATTGTCCGCGAGGTCTATAGCCGCTTCGGCATACGCGTAAGCCTCCATATCAACAACCGCAAAGTGCTCGCAGGCATTGCGGAGGTGATTGGCGAGCCCGACAAAATAACCGACATCACAGTGGCCATCGACAAGATGGAAAAGATAGGCGCTGACAAAGTGAACGAAGAACTGCTCGAGCGCGGACTGAGCCGCGAGGCTGTGGACAAACTGCAACCCATTCTCCGTCTCACAGGCACCAACATGCAGAAACTGGATGCCATAGCCGCACTGCTCGCAGGCAGCGAAACAGGCACCAAAGGCGTGGAGGAACTGCGCGAAGTGTTCCGCCTCTGCGACGGCCACACACAGCAGGACAACAGCTTCCGCATAGAGCTCGACCTCACGCTCGCACGCGGACTCAATTACTACACAGGCGCTATCTTCGAGGTCAAAGCGCTTGATGCCGCCATGGGCTCCATCACGGGCGGAGGGCGATACGACAACCTCACAGGCATCTTCGGCCTCCCCGGAGTCAGCGGCGTAGGCATATCCTTCGGCGCCGACCGCATCTACGACGTGCTCTGCGACCTCAACCTCTTCCCCGCCGCAACGGGCGACTCCACACAGTTGCTCTTCGTCACCTTCGGGCAGGCGGAACTGCAGTACGCTCTCGCATGGGCGGACCGCCTGCGCAGCAAGGGGGTGAACACCGAAGTCTATCCCGAGCCCGCGAAGATGAAGAAACAGATGGGCTATGCCGATGCCAACCGCATACCTTACGTAGCCGTCGTCGGAGAGAACGAGATGCAGACGCAGACCGTCATGCTCAAAGACATGCAGACCGGAGAACAGCACCCCGTAACACTGCAACAGCTCGAGCAGGCTTTCAGCTAACCTTGAGCTACCTTTAGGCTACCTTCAGGCAACCCTTGCAGTACCCTCACAGTACCCTCACAGTACCCTCACAACGACCGACAATATGAACAACACACCTAACGAATTTGACTCAGTTATAGCACGCTGCCGCAATGTGTATGTCCTCAAGATGAAGGACTACGGCCCCTCGTGGCGCATCATGCGGCCGCAGACCGTCAACGACCAGCTCTTCATCAAAGCCAAACGTATCCGCGAAATAGAAATGACAGGTGTCAACCTCGTCGGAGAAAGCGTCGAAGGCGAACTGATGGCTATTGTGAACTACTCCGTCATTGGCATCATACAGCTCCGGAACGGCTTTGCCGACAACGTGGACATGACAGCCGGCAAGGCCACCGGACTCTACGACCTCTACATTGCCGAGGCGCGTGAACTCATGCTCCGCAAGAACCACGACTACGGGGAAGCCTGGCGCGAGATGCTCCCTTCCTCGCTCACCGATATCATCCTCACCAAGATAAACCGCAACAAATCCATTGCGGCAAACGACAACCGCACTATCATATCAGAGGGCTGCGAAGGCAACTACTTCGACATGCTCAACTATGCCGTCTTCTATCTGATCAAACTACAGGAAGAAAATGAAAAATAAAACACAACACATCCTCGGCAGTGTCTCACGCACACTGCTCGCCCTCACGTTCCTGTTCTCGGGCTTCGTCAAAGCCATCGACCCGCTCGGAACTGTCTATAAGATAGAAGACTACCTGAAAGCCTTCGGCGGTTTCTTCACCGACCTCATGCCGCTCGCTTTTGCAGCGGCGCTGTGCCTTATCGCAGTGGAGGCGGTGCTCGGCTGCTGCATGCTGCTCAACGTGCGCACATCCTGCACAGCGTGGCTCACACTGCTCTTCTACTGCGTAATGACCCCGCTCACGCTCTACATAGCCCTCAACAACCCTGTGAGCGACTGCGGCTGCTTCGGCGACGCACTCGTGCTAACCAACTGGCAGACCTTCGCCAAGAACGTGGTGCTCCTCGCTCTGGCCGTCACGCTCGTCTGCTGCCGCAAAGCCGTGCCGCAGACCTTCGTCTGGCAGGCGGAGCTGGGCATTGCAGTTATAGCGCTGGCGGCGGTGGCGGCACTCATGGTATGGACTCTGCTCCACCTCCCCCTGCTCGACTTCCGCCCCTACAAGACAGGCAACAACATTCCCGCCCTCATGGAGTACCCCGAAGACGCGGAGCCTGACCAATACGAAATAAGCTTCGTCTATGCGCGCGACGGACAGGAGCAGACCTTCACGCTGGACAACTACCCCAAAGGCGATACCGCATGGACATTCGTCCGCCAGAACTCACGCCTCATCAAGAAAGGCTACGAGCCGCCGGTGCACGACTTCGAGATACTCACGCTCGACTTCGAGGACATAACCTACGACCTGCTGGACTCGCCCGACCCTGTCACACTCGTAGTCATGTACGACCTCAGCAAAACCGATCTACGGCAGGCGGACAAGATTGCCGCCCTGCTCAGCGACTGCCGACGCAAAGGCCTGCCTTGCTATCTGCTCACAGGCTCGGGCACAGAAGACATCTACGCCTTCGCCGACCGCGCAGGGATTGACAACGAAACAACAGAGCAGGTGTTCTGCACATGCGACCCCGTAACACTCAAGACCATCGTCAGAGCCAACCCGGGGGTTGTAGTCATTAAAGACGGAACTGTAATTGACAAATATAACCTAAGAAACAAATAGAATATTAGAAAGAAAATGGTTGCAGGCAACTGGAAGATGAACAAGACCCTGCAAGAAGGAACGGCTCTGGCCGCCGAACTGAAAAACAACGTGAAGAACCCCACCTGCGAAGTGGTTATCGGCACACCCTTCATCCACCTCGCTACAGTGGCGGAGATGCTCAAAGGCACGCCCGTACATGTGGCGGCGGAGAACTGCGCCGACAAGGAGAGCGGAGCCTTCACCGGCGAAGTAAGCGCCGCTATGGTGCGCTCCACGGGAGCCGAGTACTGCATTATCGGACACTCGGAGCGCCGTCAGTACTACCACGAGACCAACGACATCCTCCGCGAGAAAGTGCGCCTTGCGCTTGCCAACGGCCTTAAGCCCATCTTCTGCATAGGCGAAGTGAAAGAGGAGCGCGAAGCAGGCCGCCAGAACGACGTGGTACGCAAGCAGCTCGAGGAGTCGGTTTTCTGCTTCACGGCTGAGGAGTTCGCACAGATAACCCTCGCCTACGAACCCGTATGGGCTATCGGCACAGGCCTTACCGCCACGCCCGCACAGGCACAGGAGATGCACGCCTATATACGCTCGCTCGTAAACGCCAACTACAACGCTGCCGTTGCCGACAACACCACTATCCTTTACGGAGGAAGCTGCAACGAGAAGAACGCCGCCGAGCTCTTCGCAAATCCGGACGTGGACGGCGGACTCATTGGCGGAGCCTCGCTCGTGGCTGACAAGTTCATGGCTATAATCAATGCACGCTGAACAATGGCACTCGTAAGAACTATCAACCGCAACGGCGAAATACTCACCCCCCGCATAGCGGAGGATGTGTTCATGGCAGAGAATGCCACTGTGGTGGGCGATGTCACCATCGGCGAAGGCACCAGCCTCTGGTTCAACTCCGTAATCAGAGGCGATGTGAACACCATAACCATCGGACGGCACTGCAACATTCAGGACGGAAGCGTCCTGCACACGCTTTACAAGAAGTCCACCATCACGCTGGGTGACTACGTGTCTGTCGGGCACAACGTCACCATTCACGGCGCAGACGTGGACGACTATGCGCTCATAGGCATGGGGGCGACCCTGCTCGACGGGGCGCACGTGGGCGAAGGAGCCATAGTGGCGGCCGGAGCACTCGTGCTCAAAGGCACGCAGATAGGCCCTTACGAACTGTGGGGGGGAGTGCCCGCCAAGTTCATAAAGAAAGCCGACCCTGCACAGACCGAGGAAATCAACCGCACCATAGCGCACAACTACGCCATGTACGCAAGCTGGTATAAATAACGCCCGCTGCACAATGATTATCAATTATCCATCGTCAATTATCAATTAACCCATGTATCACCGTATATTACTCAAACTCTCAGGCGAGAGCCTCATGGGCTCGCAGGGCTACGGCATCGACCCGCAGAGGCTCAACTCCTATGCGGAGCAGATTGACGGCATAGCCGCACTCGGAGTACAGGTAGGCATAGTGATCGGCGGAGGCAACATCTTCCGCGGCCTGAGCGGAGCGCAGAAGGGCTTCGACCGCGTCAAAGGCGACCAGATGGGCATGCTTGCCACTGTCATCAACTCGCTTGCCCTCTCCTCTGCACTCGAGGCGCGCGGACGCAAAGCGCGCGTGCTCACATCGCTGCCAATGGAGCCCATAGCTGAATACTACAGCAAACCCAAAGCCGTGCGCATGCTCGAAGAAGGCAACATTGTCATCATCGCAGGAGGGACAGGCAACCCCTATTTCACCACCGACACGGCATGCGTGCTCAGGGCTGTGGAAATAGAAGCCGACATCCTCTTCAAAGGGACACGCGTGGACGGCATATACACTGCCGACCCCGAGAAGGACCCGACGGCGACACGCTTCGACCAAATATCCTTCGACGAGATACTCCGCCGCAACCTGCGCATAATGGACCTCACAGCCATTACCCTCTGCCGTGAGAACGGCATGCCTCTCCGTGTCTTCGACATGGACACCGAAGGCAACCTCATGCGCGTCATCAAAGACGGCAATATAGGAACTTTAGTCACACCATAAAACAACAACCTACCATGATTGAACCCAAACAGATTCAGCAGGATGCTGAAGACCAGATGCAGGCAGCAGTCCTCTATCTTGACGACACGCTGGCGCACATCCGTGCGGGCAAAGCCTCTCCCGCTCTGCTTGACGCTATCCGCGTGGACTACTACGGCTCAATGAGCCCGCTGGCCAATGTAGCCACAGTGACCACTCCCGACGCGCGCACCATACAGATACAGCCGTGGGAGAAGAAGATGCTCGGCGACATTGAGCGCGCCATCATCAACTCCAACATCGGGCTGGCACCCAACAACAACGGCGAGACTATCCGCCTTATGATTCCGCCGCTCACAGAGGAACGCCGCCGCGACCTTGCCAAGCAGTGCAAAGCAGAAGCGGAGAACGCCAAAGTCAGCATACGCAACGCACGCCGCGACGCTATCGACCTCCTCAAGAAACAGATAAAAGAGGGGCTCTCAGAAGATGCGGAGAAAGATGCAGAAGGCGAGATGCAGAAACTGCACGACAAGTATATCCGCCGTATCGACGAAGTGTACGCCAAGAAAGAGAAAGAGATAATGACCGTCTGACCGGACGGCAGCCCTGCCTGCTGTGGTATGAACGCACTCGTCATCCGCTCCACCGGCAGCTCGTTTGTCGTCCTCACCGACGACGGACAGACCCTTGAATGTCACGTCAAGGGGAATATGCGGCTGCGCGGTATCCGCACCACCAATCCGGTGGCTGTGGGTGACTGTGTCAATGTACTTCTGCAAAGCGACGGGACGGCATGGATAACCGGCATTGAGCCGCGCCGCAACTATATCATACGGCGCGCCACCAACCTGAGCAAGGAAGCACATATCCTTGCCGCCAACATCGACCAGACCGCCCTCATCGTCACCATAGCCCACCCTGCCACAGCCACCACCTTCATCGACCGCTTCCTTGCCACTGCCGAAGCCTACCGCGTGCCGGCAGTGCTCGTCTTCAACAAGACGGACCTGCTCGACGCTGACGGACAGGAAAAGTTGGAGTCGCTGCGGCGGCTCTATGCCGGCATCGGGTACAGCTCCGTGGCTCTCTCCGCCCTGCAGCCCGATGCGGCACAGCAACTCGCGCCGCTCTTTGCAGGCAAGACCACCCTGCTCTCAGGCAACTCCGGCGTGGGCAAGTCCACACTGCTCAACGCAGTGCTCGGAGAGCAGAGAGCCAGAACAGGCTCCATCTCCGCCGCACACGACAAAGGCATGCACACCACCACCTTCTCCGAGATGTATCCCCTGCCCGATGGCGGCTGGCTCATTGACACACCCGGCATCAAGGGTTTCGGCTCCGTCGAGATGACCAAAGAGGAGGTGGGGCACTACTTCCCCGAAATCTTCCGCATCTCACGCAACTGCCGTTTCGGTAACTGCCTGCATACAGGCGAACCAGGCTGTGCAGTCATGCCCGCAGTTACCGACGGACAGATAGCACTCTCACGCTTCGACAGTTATCTCTCCCTGCTCGGCGACTCGGACGAAGCCAAATACCGATAGCCAATAGTCGAAAGACCACTTCTTTAGTCGAAAGACCACACTTTTTTAGTCGAAAGACCGCAGCTGCGCTGCTCAAAGTCGAAAGTCGAAAGCCTAACCTTTGACTTTTGACTAAGAAAGAGCAGAAGGACCGACTTTCACAAGCCGGTCGCTTCCTAAAATATGCGTAAAATCTTTATATACCTGCGCCTCTTGCGCAAGTATGGGAAGCTGCTTCCCGCCGCAGGGCGGAAAACAGCAAGAGAGGTTTACTTCTTGATAACAAGACGCTGGTCGCCGTCAGCAGTGGTGAGAACCACGATGTACTGACCTGCTGCAAGATCTTTAAGCTCAATCTCCTGATAAGCGGCAGTGATGGCGGTAGCGGCAATCACTTCAGACTCGTCGTCGTAAGCAAGAACCTTCACGCTTGCACCCTGATAAGCGGTAATCTCCAGACGGCCGTTCTGGTGGCAGATAGCGGGAGTAAGAGCAGGAGCAACCATGCTGAAGTTCAGCTTTGAGAGGTAACCTGCAGCACCGGGGGTAACGGAGAATTCATAAGTCTCACCTTCTTTAGCCTCAATCAGATTGCCCTTCTCATCATAGAACTTGATGGGGTCGCCTGATACATTAGAGAAAGAGAGTGTATAGTTGGCATCTGCATCGGCAGGAGTGATACCTATTTCCACATTCTCCCAATCTTTAGTGCCGAAAGTGGAGTACTTTTGGCCGCCGTAAAGAGCGTAAATATCCACCACTTTGCCGTCGGTGTAATCCAGACTGCAATAGCCTTTGTTCACGCCGTCTGTAAAATCATCAGACATGGTGAGTGTCAAGGTTGCATTGTAACCTGACTTGGAAGTAAGTGTGATTGTTGCTTTGCCCTTGATTTGAGGAAGAGCGAAAACATTCATGGCTGCTGCCATAACGAGCAGCGAAATCATTAACTTTTTCATTGTTTATTGTTGTTTTATGACTTTTCAGTCGTTATAAGTTTGTCCTGCGGACGAATTATTATCTACGCAAAGGAGCATTGTTGTTGAACGGATTGTTCGGATCTACGAACGAGCCGCTGTTCGGATGCCCTTGCATCACGCCCTCACCCGCGCGCAGTACTATTACTGAAATCTGGGGAGTCGTATATATGTTTGTTTTCATAGCAAGAGAGTTGGTTTTCCACGCGGAGCGAAACTGCTCCGCGCAGAAAACGCAGTCATATTTATTTTACTTTCTTCTCACCATTGACTACATACACACCCTGCGGCAGGTTGTTCCACATGGTTACATCACCAACATAAACGCCGGTCAGTGTGTAGATGCCTGCGGTCTTGGCAGCCTCTACCTCCTCAACGTCAGTAGCAACATTGGCGCGGCCGATAATCTGGAAGCGGTAGTCCATTGCGCTGTTGTTCTCGGCGGTGAAGGTGTAGGTCTCGCCTTCCTTCATGCTGATGGTGGCGTTGGTGAGCATATCGCGGATAACGAGGGTCTCGCCGTTCAGGTTGTCGAAGGACATGGTGAACTCACCGCCTTCTACACATGACATGCCGATGAACTGACCTTCGAGGTTGTCGGTGGCAATGTGAGCCATCTTCTCGTCTGCGGTAACATACAGGTTGAGGTTCTCGTTCATGTACTTCACTGCATCGTAGCCGCGGTCGTTGGCACTGCTGAAGCGGTCGCCCTCAAGAAGGATAACATTGTCATCGTTGTTGTTAGCGTCACGAACCACAATCTGAACCTTGTTGCTGATTGCAGGCAGAGCGCGGCGTGCGGGAGCATTCGAGATACCCATTGCAGGATTCCATACCATCTTCTTATAGTCAAGAGCTATATTGCCTTTCTTGGCGGGAGCAAGGATGATGAAGCACTGCATCGGCTGGATGTTCTGGTGAAGTTCGTCGTTGATGTCGTAGTTGCTCAGGTCAACAGCCTCCCATGCGAAAGAATTGTTACCTGCGGGCTTCCAAGCATAGACTGTAACAGCTACATCATCGTTGTCGTACATTTCGCTGAGAAGTTGCGCCATATTGATTTTGCCTGAATAGCTGTTGGCAAAAGCGTTGTACTGGGTGTACATATCAAGAGCGCCATTGTCATTACCAAGCAGCTTGCCGCTGATAGTGTAACGTGTGCCAGGCTCGGTTGCAGAGCAAATCATGTTGTAGCAGGCAAACGGATTGTTCATCTTGGCGAGAAGGTCTGCATCGGCAGCAGCATCGAACTTACCAAGCTGACGCCAGTCGTTCTTGGTATTGTCGAAATCATAGATGTAAGTGGTAACTGCAGCCTCAGTGGTCATGCCGGTAATAGCTGCAAATGAAGGAATACCGAAACGCTGCCAAACACCGGCTCCGCCGTCATTATAAGCGCGGGAAACAATCTCGAAGGTTGCTTCGGGGTGCATTGCACCGTAAGAAACCGTTGCGGGGTCAATCAGCATAACGCCCTGGTTGCCGGTAGTAGCGTCCGATTGGATAACAACGTTGGAAGCCTCTGCGCCATAAAGAACACCCTGCATTACTACAGTTGCACCCGGCTCAACAATCATCTTCGAGTACTCATTGCCGAATACCATACCGCCTTCACCTACAACGAGTCTCTTGCCTGCTTTTACCCTCAGTTCTTTGCCTGCTGCGATATCAACGCGGTCAACAGTCTTGTCTTCATCTACATCGGTATTCTCTGCAACAGCCTCAGTTTCAATAGCATTATCAACAACAGAAGTAGAACCGTTGGCGTTGGTAACACCTTTCACACCTGTGCCCATAAGACCATACGTAGCATCGGAAGACGGGTGAATATTTGCCACATCAACGCTGTAAGTACCTCCCTGAATTGTAATACCTTTGTAAGTATCTACATCCTCCAGAGGATTGTATCCATCATCTGTTGCAGACACAGTGTTAATATTAAAATCACCATTATTGATTACAATTTCTGCGCCCTCTGAAACATAGAAACCTTGAACAATCTGCGGGCAGTCATAGGTACCACCGTTGATCTCCACCTTACCGGAACTCATATATTCAATGACACCACCCTTGTTGTCTCCAAGATCCTTGGGGCAGGTGTAAGAAGCATTGTTGATTACGATTTCGTTTTCCGTACCACGGTTTGTTACCATGAACTCACGAGCGTTTTTATTAGCAGTTGCATTGTCACTAAATCTTGCAGAAGCCACAGAACCGCCATTAATAGTAAGGAGACAATGGTTGGCACCTTCATCCATAACAAAGCAGGCAAAACTCTCGCTTGGACCACCGAAACAATTAATACCTATTACTTTACAGTCTGTAAACTCAAATTTTGCATTGCCCACGTGAATGTTGTAAGCGCAACGTCCTTTAAAAGTAGAGTTTGTGGCAGTAATGCTCGTTCCGGTATAGTCAGCATCGCCATATTGGGCAGCAGGAGCACAGTTTACATCATAGTCAAAACCCTGTATTGTCGAGTTCTCAATGACAACTATAGAGTGTTTCATTTCCCACAAAGAAATACCACGTGCGGATTGGCCAGGAGCACATTCATCATAGTTAATATTCTGCGGATTGCCCCACTCATCAACTTCTGCAGTTCTAAGCGTAAGGGCAGTTGCCTTTGTATTTTTCTTTACATACTGAATAGTAGAGTTTAATATATTCAATGTGCAATTGTCATTTCCGTCTGCATAATAAGTAATACCACGATCATTGCAGTTGGCGATAATATTGTCCACTGTCAGATTAGAAGTGGTGGAATATACACCAATTGCACGGCCGCTAGCGTTCGCAGCATACAATGTGATGTTCTTAACCACAACGGGTTCTGCGGTATTGATGCTAAATACAACCGCATCTGTACCTTTGATAGCAAAACCAGCGCCATCAATGGTAGTTGCTTTTGTGATATTCAGCGCCTCACCAGAAGTGATGTTTGCTGTCAGCGTGATTTCACCGCCGTTTGCGAGAGCGGCTTTCAAGTCGTCAAGATTTGCGACGTTGACCGCCCACAAGTTTGTGCTGAAAAGCATTGCGCATGCCATCAGCGGAATCAGAAAAAGTTTTTTCATGATTGTTAATTGAGTTTTGGTTAGTATTTGGTGCTTTCGCACCGGTTAATTGTTTGGTTTGTTGTCAATATTATGTGTTTTGACTTGTCGTTTGCCA
>JAFPZY010000047.1 GCA_017417025.1 Paludibacteraceae bacterium
CCCACACCCACACCCACACCTACACCTACACCCCCACCTACAACTACAACTACACCTACACCTACAACGACAACTACACCCACACCTACACCTACATCTACACCTACATCTACTCCTACATCTACACCTACATCTACATCTATATCTCCCCCCTCCCCCAGAAAGTCCTGCTGATAACCTGGCAATATCTGATGCCAAAAAGCACCTCCTACCCCCCACGCCTCCCTGCTTTTAGTCTTCATCTTTCAACACAGGATTAACACAGGATTAACACAGGATTAACACAGGATAGAGAGGACTTCCCCCCGAAACGTCCCTGTCCATTAAGGCACACCCCTGCCTGCTCTGCCTGTTCACCCCCCGTCCCCGCCCGCGTTAAGCCCCGTTCCCGCACAAGTTAAGACCAGTCCCCGCACAAGTTAAGACCAGTCCCCGCCCGCGTTAAGCCCTGCTCATGCATGCTTGTTTAAGACTTCCTACTGCCTTCGGAGCTGCAAAAAAAGGGGCGTACACGGATGTACGCCCCGAGTGGGAGGCTTCCCCCTACGAGAGGGAGAGCCTGATTGTAAGCCGATTACTGGATAGTACCTGTGCCGGCGTTGAAGTCAAGAATGATCTTCTTGCCTGCAGCAACAGCAACGCGCTCCTGGTCACCGCCATTGCCACGATACTCAATCTTGCCATTCAGGATAACGAACTCGTGTTTCCACCAGTCATGAGCCTCAAGGCAAGCACCGTAAACATACATACGGAGACCGCCGTCTGCATCACCTTCAGAAGCAGCAGTTGTGGTAGCTACGAGAGTCTCACCTTCAGCTGTGAAGAGAGTACCGGTAGCTTCGCCGGCAGCAGGCCATACATTGCCAAACGCAGCACCTACACCGTAAACCTGAGCAGGCTCAACAGTAATTTTGTCAGCAGCATAGTCAACGAGCAGGAGATAGAAGCCGTCAGCAGCAATAGTGAGGTTGCCATCCTTGTCAGTGCCTGTACCTTCGGTAGCATTCATCAGTTTGGTGAAGTCTTTGCCTTCGTCCCAATTCTTGACAGTGTTGAACTTGAAGCCTTCGCCGGCCTTGAGGTACTTAACTGTCCAGAAAGCATCGTAGCCATTTACCTGAACCATGTCAGAAGCATTTTCCCATGCCCAGCCGCAGTAGTTACCAATCATGTACACATTGTCAGGAAGTGTTTCAGCATACTGTTCAGTGCACTTGGTGTTGTCGGTGAAGTTCTTTTCGATAGCACCGCCGGCAAGGTTCCAAACAAGTTCGAAGTCGTATTTACCGCTGTTAGCGATAATGATGTCAGCAGCACCGGACTTCATGCCCTCACCAAGGTTGGTCTCGATGTTCACTTCGGCAGCGGGAGTAACTTTAATCTTCCAGCCATTGCCGTAAGCATATTTGTACTTGTCACCTTTTTTCAGCTCAACGCCCTTGAGAGTCCAGGTCATTTTCTCTTTGTTGAACTCTGAAGCAGTCATTTTTCTGTCAGAACTTGCGTTGATTTCCCATTCAACGGGAGCAACAATGATAGAAGCATTGGGCAGGTCGTTGTTAGTGTTGAGGTCAAGAGCGATGTGATAGAAGCCCGATGTGGGAACTGTCATCTTGAGATTCTGCTTAAGTTCGCCCATGAGAACCTTGATAGTAATACCGTTAGCGACATCGTAAGGATCACTTTCTTTGAGTTCTGCACCATAGTGAGTTTCGGCAGTGCCTTCTTTGAGCACGAGTTCGAACTCCTTGCCACCTTCGAGGGCAACATACTTCTCATACAGACCGGCGCGAGCGGTTTTGTCAAACTCGTTGATACCGGCACCCATAAGACCTTTGGCAGCGTTGTCAGCAGTAACAGACTCAACAGCTGTGGCAGCACCTACTACATAGAAGCCGTCTTCAGCAATTTCGTCAACGACCTTGTCGTTTTTCTTGCTGCAACCTGCAACCACGAGAGCGCCCATTGCGAGCACACCCATCAAAAACTTTACGTTTTTCATTTTGATTAGATTTAGTTGAACAATTAGTTGGTTTATTTAAGTGAAGTTATTAGCAATCAATAACCTTCATTTTGTGTCCATATACGGTTTCCGTTCTTGTCACGCACGGCTTTCTCAAGCACCGAATAAGGGATGGGGAACCAGTTGCGTGTCGGGTCGGTGTTGGAGACATACTCGACGTAGTTGGGGTCGGAGAACTTGCCGAAGCGGATAAGGTCGCGGCGGCGCACCATCTCCCATGCGAACTCGCGTCCGCGCTCGTCAAGAATCTGCTCTTCGGTCCAAGTGGAGGGGTCCCCATAAGCGGCTTTGAAAGCGGCCACGGGGTCGTCCTCATAGGCGAACGAGCGTGCGAGCATGCGCTGGAAGTCGGCAGACGATACGCCCGTCGAGCCGGAACCGCCGCGCAGGATAGCCTCCTCTTTCATCCAGAGCACATCGGCATAGCGGAAGAGGACGAAGTCGTTCTCGCAGTAGTGGTATTCGCCTGTCTTGTCAATCTCGTACTTGGTCATGCGCGCGCCGTCGTTCCAGGTGGCTCCGGAGAGCGACTCCACCTCGGGGCGGATAATAGCTACAGAGTCGTTCTCGTCCTTGAGCTGCTTGCCGTTAGCGTCGGTGACGGGACCTACGAACCAGCCCCAGGTCTTTTCGTTCATAGTGCCTTTGCCCTCGTTGCCGGGTCCGCGTACGTCGCGGTCAGCATAGCGCTTGATGAAAGAGGGGCGTGCGCAGAAGCCGTTCCAGGGCTTCTCCTGCATGGTGTAGGTGGTCTGGTGGCAGTAGTGGAGCGTAAGGAGATTGACGCGCATCTTGTTCATCATGGAGTAAGACTCGCGCACATCGAAGTTGTCGCGTCCGTCCTCGACGATGACGAAGATGTTCTCGCGGCTGTTCTCGTTCTTGATGAGGAAGTTGCTGAAGAAGTTCTCCTCAATCTGGTAAGCGCCGGAGTTGATAACCATGTCGCAGCACTCGACCGCCTTGGTGTAGAAGTCGGTGGTGGACTTGATAGCCTCTATGCCGACATTCTCGGGCGTGCAGCCGTAAGACTCGGCGTTGAGATACAGACGCGCGAGCAGAGCGTAAGCAAAGCCCTGTGTTACACGCCCGTAGTTCATAGCGCGGTTGCCGTCGCTGACAACGGGGAGGTTGGGAGCGTTCTTCTCAAGACACTTGACAAGGTTGCCCCATACAATCCAGGGGTCCACCAGGGGCTTGGTTTCGTCCTCGAAGACCTCGGTGTAAGGTATGCGCCCGAAGCACTCGAAGAGGTTGAAATAGTAGTAAGAGCGGAGGACTTCAAGCTCGCCGACATACTGGTTGTAGAGGTCCTCTGACATGCTCTCCTTGCTGCTGTTGAGCGTGCTGATAAGCTTGTTGCAGAGGACGGCACCGGAGATGGTGGTGTTCCAGATGTTCTTGAAAGCATCGCCGAACTCGTTCCAGTTGTGGGTGTTGAGGTTCTTCCAGTAACCGCCGTCTGACCAGTGTTCACCGGGGACGCGGACGGGGCAGACGCACTCGTCGGAGGTGAGCGACGAAACGCCCCAATAGCCCCAGTGGTCGTGCGTCCACTTGATGTCGGCATACGCCTGACCGACAAGCAGGATGACATTCTCCTCCTTGCCCATCATTTCATCGACAGTCTGCTGGCCGTAGATTTCCTCCTCGAGCATGTCCTTGCATGAAACGAAGAGGGGTGCGAGCATTGCCAGTGCTGCTGCATATATAAATAACTTTTTCATAATCGTAATATATTATATAAGGTCAGTATCGGTTAAAAGATTAGAAGAGGGTCATATTGAGTCCGACCATAACAGAGCCCGTGCGGGGGTAGAAGTTGTTCTTGTCGATACCTGCGTCCCAGACACTGGTGGTATTGACCTCGGGGTCTTGTCCGCTGTAGGCGGTGATGGTGAAGAGGTTCTGCGCCGTGCCGTAAAGACGGATAGAAGAGAGGTACTTGTTGTCCTTGAAGCCCCATGTGTAGCCCACAGTGACATTGTCGAGCTTGAGGTAGGAGCCGTTCTCGAGATAGTAGTCCGAGAAGGAGGACTTGTTGGGATAGACGACTCCGTCGGGGTTCTTGGTGACATCGTACATGAAGACGTTCATCGACTGCGAAGCCTGCGGGCCGTAAGCAAGACGCATCACATTAAGTATCTTGTTGCCGGCGACACCGCGGAAGAAGAGAGTGATGTCGAGGTTCTTGTACTTGATGACGTTGTTCCAGCCGAAGGTGACAGCGGGCTGTGCGTTGCCGACCACCATGCGCTGGCTCTCGTTAGGCGTTGAGGTGTAGCCTCCGGCGGGTGTTTCGTACATCATGGTGCCGTCCGACTTGGTGCCGTAGTACTTGTAGCCATAGAAAGCGCCGATAGCCTGTCCCTCGGTGAGGATCTGTGTGTTGGTGTTCTGGAGTCCGTTCTCGCCTCCGATGGAGCCGGAAGTGGTCTGTGTGTAGTTGAAGCCCTTCGAGGGGTCGGAGAGTTTGGTGATGTAGCAGCGGTTCCAAGCCAGCGTGGGAGTGGTGGTCCAAGTCCAGTTCTTTGTCTTGACAGCGACACCGGAGATGGCAACCTCTACACCATAAGAGGCCATTTCGCCCGCATTGGCAAGGAGAGTGGCGTACTGGTAAGGGGGTGTGGGCACCTCGTAGTCCCAGAGGAGGTCGCGCGTGTGGCGATAGTAAGCATCGATGCTACCGAAGAGGCGGTTGCCGAGGAAGGAGTAGTCGATACCGAAGTTGTACTCGTACTTCTTCTCCCAGCGGAGGTCGGGATTGACGTTCTGGGAGACGGCATAGGTCTCTACATACTTGCCGTTGTACCAGAATGAGCCGCCTTTGCTGAGCAGGGCGACAGAGCGGAGGCTCTCGCCGAGGGCGTTACCCGTTATACCGAAGCCCGCACGGAGCTTGAGGTCGTTGCACCAGTCCTGGTCGCGCATGAAGTTCTCGCCCGAGATGCGCCAGCCGAGGCTGACAGCGGGGAACCAGCCCCACTTGTTGTTAGCGCCGAAACGCGAAGAACCCTCACGGCGGATAGAGGCGGACACGAGGTATCTCTCTTTATAATTATAGTTCGCGCGCAGGAAGATGCCGGCAAGGCTGTAGGAGCCGCGCCATGAATTGATAGTGGCATCCTTGAGCTCGGGAGTACCGTTCTCCATGATGAAGTACTTGGTAGTCTCGGTGGGGAAGCCCTTGTTGTCCATCTTCTGGCCGTCCCACATGAAGTTCTGGTAGGAGAAGCCGGCAACGGCAGCGAGGTTGTGGTCGTTCCAGGAGCCGACATAGTCGATGGTGGCCTCGTAGAGCTGGTTGAAGGTGAAGTCCTGCTGACGGCCTGCCTTGCCTGAGCCGGAAGCGTCGGTGTTGATGATGTTGTTGTAGTAGAAGTTGTGGTTGTCGCCTTCTTCAAGAGCAGCGAAGCCGCTGATCTTCAGGCCTTCGACAGCTTTGATGTCCACTGTGGCCTTTACAGAGCCGCGGAAGTAGTTGCCGTCCTGATAAGACTCCTTGTTGTTGAGGTTTTCAACGGGGTTGATCTGGCCCGTGCCCTGCGGCATGAAGTAGCCGGAGGCGGTGGTGTTGTCGTAGATGGGGTATGTGGGATTGACTATGGCAGCGTACTTGAAGTCGGTGCATGAATAGTCGTTGCGGTAGTGGAGGTAAGAGAGGTCGTACTGGAGGTTGAGCCAGCCCTCGAGAGCCTTCTGGTTGGCAGCGAACTTACCCATAATCTCCTGTCGGTTGTTGTTCTTGGCAATACCTTCTGCGTTTTTGAACTGGACCGCCGCGCGATAGTTGAACTTGCGCGAGGAGCCTGTAACAGCGAGGTTGTGGCTGTGGGTGATAGCGGCCGTGCGGGTGATTTCCTTCATCCAGTCGGTGTTATACTCCTTGCCGTCCTCAGCCTTGTAGAGAGTCGGTTTCACTTTTCCGCCCGAGAGTTTCTCGAGGTTGCGGAAGTCGGCGGGCGAAGCCATGCCGTTGCTGCCGTTGCGGTAGCCGACAGACATATAGCCTGCATACTCTACCTGCGTCTGCGCCACGTCGGAGAAGTTCTCGCCGCGCTTGGTGGTGATGATGATGACACCGTTGGTGCCCCGCGTGCCGTAGATGGCGGCAGCGGAACCGTCCTTGAGGACATCCATGGAGGCTATTTCGTCGGGCGAGATATTGTCAATGCTGCTGACGGGGACTCCGTCCACTATATAAAGAGGAGTGGAGCCTGTGCCCTTGTCGAGAGTGGAGAAACCACGGATCTGGATGTTGTAGCCTCCCTGCGTGGGGTCGGAAGTGGTGTTGATGATGTTCAGACCGGCCACTTTACCCTGCAACAGACCTGCGGGATTGGAGCGTACGCCGGCATTGAAGTCCTCGGCTTTGACGCTGGCGACGGAGCCGGTGACCTCTTTCTTTTTCTGCGAGCCGTAACCTACGACCACGACTTCGTCAAGGACTTCGGTGTCTTCTTCAAGACGTACCACCATGCCGTTCTTGGCGGCGAGGGTCTGCGTTTTGAAGCCCATGTAACTGATTTGCAGTTGTGTGCCTTCGAGCACATCGAGAGTGAAATTGCCGTCGAAGTCTGTAACAGTGCCGGAAGTGGTGCCGACCTGGAGGACACTGGCGCCAATGACAGGCTCCCCAGTGGCCGCTTCAAAGACTGTGCCTGTTACCTGCGCGTGCACGAAGGACACGGCAGAGAGTGCAAGGAACAGCAAAAATAGATGTTTGTGTTTCATAATGTTTATTGTTTGTTGCTTTGTTTGGTCGTTTAAGGAGCCGCAGCCCTCCGCCCGACGACAGGGCGTGACACGGTAGTGATACGGTAGTGTGAGGGTACTGCGAGGGTAGAAGACTCAGTCGTGTTCGCGGATGATGAAGACCGAAGCCGCCCCTGCAAGGAGGAGCACACCGGCAGTGACGAGCATGAGGACCTGCGAGCCGCCGCAGACATGCTGCAGGATGAGTCCGCCGCAGAGGGCTGCAATAATCTGCGGCAGGCAGATGGTGCAGTTGAACAGACCGAGATAGTAGCCCATGTTGCCGCCCTTGAGCGAGTTGGTGAGGATAGTAAACGGCAGAGCAAGCATAGCCGCCCAAGCCGCACCCACAAGCAGGTAGCTGACAAAGAGGACGTACTGGTCGGCGATGAAGAAGATGGATATGAAGCCTATGCCTCCGACAAGCAGAGAGATGGCGTAGGCCATGCGGTTGGAAGTCCATTTTTCAAGCACAGGGAGGAACATGGCCCAGAGGAGCGAGCCGACAGCCTGCACTGCAAAGACCATGCCGACCCAGTTGCCTGCCGACTGGAAGGCGGCATCGGCAGTGGAAACGCCGTCCCAGCCGAAGCACTGCGTGGCTATAGCGCCGTTGGAGTAAGTCCACATATACATGAACGCCGCCCAGCAGAAGAACTGCACCAGGCCGACAGTCCAGAAAGTGGCAGGCGCGTCGATGAGCAGGCGGACGAAGCTGACAGACTCTTTTTTGTCGTCAAGGGCGGGGTCGATGCCGTGGAACTCGGCATATTCCTGCGGGTTCATCTCCTTGACGGTGAGGAAAGTGTAGAGCACACATATAATAAGTATAGCCGCGCCCACGTAGAAGGACCACTTGACGGAGTCCGGAATAACGCCTTCGGGGGCGGTGTTGGCAATGCCGAACCAGGTGAAGAGAATGGGGAAAATATAGCCGGCCAGCGAGCCTGCGTTGCAGAGGGCTGACTGGATGGCATAAGCCGTGCCCTTCTGCTCCTCATTGACCATGTCGCCGACCATCATTTTGAAAGGCTGCATGGCTATGTTGATGCTGGTGTCGAGGAACATGAGGGAGAAGAGCCCGAACCACATGGCGGCGTTGAGGCCGAGGAAGGCAGCCTGCGTGAAGGTGAAGTTGCCCGCATTGGGGAGCAGCACCATTACCGCCACGGCGATGAGCGCGCCCACAAGCAGATAGGGTTTGCGGCGGCCGAGTGAAGTCCAGGTGCGGTCGGAGTACTTGCCGATAAGCGGCTGGACAATCATGCCCATAAGCGGGGGCAGGATCCAGAAGAAGGAAAGCTGGTGCGGGTCAGCGCCGAGAGTGGCGAAAATACGCGATATGTTGGCGCTCTGGAGAGCGTAAGCAATCTGAACTCCGAAGAAGCCGAAACTAAGGTTGAACAACTGCGAGAAAGACAAATTACGTTTAGCCATACAATATAAAATGATAAATAAAACGCCGCAAAGTTACACCTTATTTTTAATATATACAAATTTTTTTGCTTTTTTCTTTCAAAATATTTGCAATATACAAAAAAAAACACTACCTTTGCGCGAAAATTGACAACAGGAGACAAGAATGTTTCCGGAGATAACAAAGTGACAGGGAATGACACGACACGAGGAACTTATCGCTGCGCTGCAGCATTATTTCGGTTTTGACGCTTTCAAGGGGACCCAGGAAGCCATCATCAACAGCGTGATGGACGGGAAAGATTCGTTTGTGCTGATGCCTACGGGCGGCGGCAAGAGCCTGTGCTACCAGCTCCCGTCGCTGCTGATGGACGGCGTGGCGATAGTGATATCCCCCCTGATAGCGCTGATGAAGAACCAGGTGGACGCTATGCGCAACTACTCTGACGAGGACGGCATAGCGCACTTCATCAACTCGTCGCTGTCGCGCCCCGAGATAGCCGCCGTGAAGGAGGATGTGCTGAAGGGGAAGACCAAGCTGCTGTATCTCGCCCCCGAGTCGCTGAACAAGGCGGAGAACGTGGACTTCCTGAAAGGCGTTAAGATAAGCTTCTACGCCGTGGACGAGGCCCACTGCATATCCGAGTGGGGGCACGACTTCCGCCCCGAGTACAGGAACATACAGAGCATGACGGAGCGCATAGGCCGCGCGCCGATAATGGCCCTGACCGCGACTGCAACGCCCAAAGTGCAGCACGACATACAGAAAAACCTGGGCATGCTGGAAGCGGAGGTGTTCAAGTCGTCGTTCAACCGCCCCAACCTCTACTACGAAGTGAGGCCCAAGACCGAGGACGTGGACAAAGACCTGATACGCTTCATCAGGAACACGGAGGGGAAATCGGGCATTATATATTGTCTCGCGCGCAAGACCGTGGAAGAACTGGCGGAGACCCTGCGCGTGAACAACATCAGCGCCCTGCCCTATCACGCCGGCATGGACGCAGCCACCAGAACCGCCAACCAGGACGCTTTCCTGATGGAGAAAGTGCAGGTTATAGTGGCCACCATAGCCTTCGGCATGGGCATCGACAAGCCCGACGTGAGGTTCGTCATACACTACGACATCCCCAAGTCGCTCGAAGGCTACTACCAGGAGACCGGACGCGCCGGACGCGACGGCGGCGAAGGCAACTGCATCTGCTTCTACAGCCCCAAAGACATAGAACGCCTGCGCAAGTTCCAGAGAGACAAACCCGTAGCCGAGCAGGAGATAAGCAACCAGCTGCTGTTTGAAACGCAGTCCTACGCCGAGTCGTCCATCTGCCGCCGCAAACTGCTGCTGCATTACTTCGGCGAGGAATACGAGTGCGACAACTGCGGCAACTGCGACAACTGCAAAAAGACCTACCGCCTGGTGAACGAGAGCGAGGTGCTGTGCCTCATAATAGAGACGGTGCTGCAGCTGAACGAGAAGTTCAAGTCGGAGCACATCATCAACATCCTCCGCGGGGTGAAGACTGCCGCCATCAACTCCTACCACCACGACGAGCTGGAGAACTTCGGCTCCGCCGAGGACGAGGACGACAGCACCATGCAGGCCATCATCAGGCAGGCGATGATTGCCGGACTGATAAAGAAAGACATAGAGTCGTACGGCGACCTGAAGATTACGCCCGAAGGACGCAAGTTCGTGAAGCACCCCACCAACTTCGAGGTGCCGCTCGAAATACACGACGAGGACGAGGACAACAGCATAGTGGGCAACATGACAGGCTCCGCCGCTGCGGACGAGGTGATGTTCTCCATACTGAAAGACATGCGCAAGAAGCTGAGCAAGCAGCTCGGCGTGCCGCCCTTCGTCATCTTCCAGGACCCGAGCCTCGAGGCCATGGCGACCAGCTACCCCATCACCATGGAGGAGCTGCAGAACATACCCGGCGTGGGCGCGGGAAAAGCCAAAAGATACGGCGAGGAGTTCCTGCGCGTGATAAAGGAATATGTGGAGGAGAACGACATCATCCGCCCCGAAGACCTGCGCGTGCGCACCGTCGCCAAAGACTCGACACGCAAAATAAGCATCATACAGGCCATCGACCGCCGCGTGGCGCTGGACGACCTCGCCGAGTCGAAAGGCATGTCGATGGAGGAGATGCTGGAGGAGATAGAAGCCATCGTATATAGCGGCACGCGGCTGAACATCAACTACTTCATCGAGGAAGTGGTGGACCCTGACGAAGAAGAGGAAATATACGACTACTTCAAACACGCCGAGAGCGACAACATACACCAGGCTATGGAGCATCTGGGATACGACGACTTCGACGAACTGCACGTAAGGCTCGTGCGCATCAAGTTCCACAACGACCTCGGCAACTGACCCCTGAACGACTTGAAACAGCCGACAATAGATATTGTTACTCTGGGCTGCTCCAAAAACCTCGTGGACACGGAGCGGCTGATGTTCATGCTTGAGGCCTCGGGCTACAAGTGCGAGCACAATCCCGCACACCCGCGCGGCGAAACAGCCATAATCAACACCTGCGGCTTCATCGGCGACGCAAAAGAAGAGAGCATCAACACTATCCTCGCTTTCGCGCAACGCAAAACCGAAGGCAAGGCCCCGAAGCTCAAGAGGCTGTACGTAATGGGCTGTCTGTCCGAGCGTTACATGAAAGAGCTGACCGCCGAAATCAAGGAGGTGGACGGCTGGTTCGGCAAGTTCGACTACACAGGCATCGCCGCACTGCTGCCCAACCTCAAGACGGAGAACCTCTGCCCCGCGGAAGACAGCCGCCGCCGCAAGCTGACCACACCGCGCCACTATGCCTATCTGAAAATATCGGAAGGCTGCAACCGCATGTGCTCCTACTGCGCCATTCCGCTCATCACAGGGCGGCACACGTCGCGCCCTATGGACGAGATTGTGGACGAGGCCAAGTGGCTGGCAAGCAAGGGAGTAAAGGAACTGAACGTGATTGCCCAGGACCTCTCGTCATACGGCACCGACCTCTGCCACAGGCACCTGCTGCCCGAACTGGTGGAGCGGCTGGCAGGAGTGGAAGGCATAAGCTGGATAAGGCTGCACTACGCCTACCCCACCGACTTCCCAGACGAACTGCTTGACGTGATGGCGCGCCACAGCAACGTCTGCAAGTACCTCGACATAGCCCTGCAGCACTGCACCGACAACATGCTCGGCCTCATGCGCCGGCACATAACACGCGCAGAGCAGGACAGCCTCATCCGCCGCATACGCGACAAAGTGCCCGGCATCTGCCTGCGGACGACGCTCATGGTCGGGCACCCGGGAGAGACAGAGCAGGACTTCGAGGAACTGCTGCAATGGGTCCGCCGGATGCGCTTCGAGCGGATGGGGGCCTTCGCCTACTCCGAAGAAGAAGGCACATACGCGCAGCGGCACTACAAAGACAACGTGCCCGAGCAGGTCAAGCAGGAACGCCTCGGCAGACTGATGGAGGTGCAGCAGGAGATTGCATACGAGATGATGCAGGCCCAAACAGGAACTACGGCAAAAGTCATTATCGACTCGGAGGACAGCGCCTACTACATCGGCCGCACCGAATACGACTCGCCCGAAGTGGACTGCGAAGTGCTCATAAAAAAAGACCCCGGAAAACCAAAATGCCGGAAAGGGGAGTTCTACAACGTACACATCACGAGGGCGGAAGCCTTTGACTTATACGCAACACTATGACAAGCAAGGAACTGACAACACTCATTGCCGAAAAAACAGGTCTGACCAAAAAACAGGCGGAGGCGCTCATGGCTGCCACAGGACAAACGGTGGCGGAGGCGCTCAACGACAACAAAACCGTGCAGCTGAAGAACTTCGGCATTCTGGAAACCAAAGAAAGAGCACCGCGCGAAGTGACCAACCCGCGCACCGGCGAAAAAACACGCTCGCAGAGAAAACGCATTATAACCTTCCGCCCCAACAGGCAGCTTAAAGAACAAATGAAGTAATCATGGAACAGGATTCGACAAAACTCTCATGGGTGGAACTCAAGCAGGCGGTCGCCAAAAAAGCAGGCGTGAGCGAAAAAACCGCAGGCCTCTTCCTTAACACCCTCGTCAGCGAGACCACGGCTTTGCTGGAGCAGGGCGAGCAAGTGAGGATTGCCAAAGTGGGCACCTTCAAAATACAGACGGTCGCACAGCGCAGAAGCGTCAATGTCACTACAGGGGCAAGCATCGTCATTCCCGGATACAACAAGATAGGCTTCGCCCCCGACAACGGAGTGACCAACCTCCTCAACGACAACCCCGCCCCGCTCACGCAGGAGGACACACCCATGCAGAAACTCAGCGAGCAGGCCAACGAGATACTCGATATACTGACTGATATGGGACAGTCCCCTGACGAAGACGGCAAAAAGACGGCAAAAGGACGGCAAAAGGACGGCAAAAGGACGGCAAAAGAAGCGGAGACCGGGCAGGGAGAAGAACAGGAACAAAATCAGGAAGCAGAACCAGCTGCAGAACCTGTCGCAGAACCTGCAAATGAACCCGCAAATGAGCCTGAACCCCGACAAGAGGAAAAAGATGCACCGGAAGAAGAGGAACAGCCCGCGCAGCAGACCGGCACGCAGCAGACGGAGCCCGCGGAGGAGCAGCAGCGGAAGCCCTTCCGCCCCTGGATGACTATCGGCATAACAATGATTGTCTTTGCCGTTCTGCTCATCTTCGCATACATCTTCCTCCAGCACAAAATAGAGCAGTGGGTGGACACTATAAGCAACCGCACCGAGCACCTGCAGACAATGGAAACAGAGGACGAAACCGGCGACTGGAGCCTCACCGACGCTGAAGACTTCGAGGCATCGGGCGAAGCCGACGAACTGCAGCAGGAAGCGGCTCCGCGCGTTTACACGCGCTTCATCAAAACCGAGAAACTGCCCGCCGGCAGCCGCCTGGCATGGCTCGCATACAAGTACTACGGCAACAAGGACCTCTGGGTCTTCATCTACGAGGCCAACAAGGACAGGCTCAAAAGCCCGAGCCGCATACTCATCGGCACCGAAGTGCGCGTCCCGGTGCTTGACGAAAACCTGAAAGACACAGCCAACCCCGAAACACGGCGCATCATACGCCAGCTGGAAGAAGAATACCTGCAAAAGAATTGAAACAGGAGTACATACATATTGAAGGCGCAAGGACACACAACCTGCAGAACGTCTCTGCCGACATTCCGCACAACCGCCTGACCGTCATAACGGGCGTGTCGGGCAGCGGCAAGTCGTCCCTTGCCTTCGACACTCTTTACGCCGAAGGGCAGCGCAGGTACGTGGAGAGCCTCTCCGCCTACGCACGCCAGTTCCTCGGACGCATGCAGAAACCCGACGTGGACAGGATTGACAACATTCCGCCCGCCATCGCCATTGAGCAGAAAACGACAAGCCGCAACCCGCGCTCCACTGTCGGCACTGTCACCGAAATACACGACTACCTCAAACTGCTCTACGCACGTGTCGGACACACCGTCTCGCCGGTTAGCGGCACGGAGGTCAGGCGGCACACAATCAGCAATGTGGTGCAGGACGTGCGCGGACTGCCCGCCGGCACAGGGGTATATCTGCTGGCTCCGCTCTTCCTGCCCGAAGGACGGACAAGAGCCGAGCAGATGGCTTATTGGCTCGAACAAGGCTTCTCGCGCATTTTCGACACCGCCACACACACCACACTGCACATCCAGGACTTCACCGGCAATGACCCGGGGCAGGACATCTGCCTGCTCGTGGACAGAATCATAACCGACACGGAGCAAGCCACATACAACCGCTTTGCCGACTCTGTGCAGACCGCTTTTTATGAAGGAGGCGGATATTGCAAACTCTTTGTCAGACACGCGGAAGGCGGCTATGAAACACGCGACTACTCCGAGCACTTCGAGGCGGACGGCATCAAGTTCATCGAGCCGACAGAGCACCTGTTCGACTTCAACAACCCCATTGGCGCATGCCCCGTCTGCAAAGGCTTCGGCAATGTTATCGGCATAGACCCCGACCTCGTCGTGCCCGACAAATCGAAGTCCATTTACGAGGGAGCCGTCGTCTGCTGGCACGGAGAGAAAATGAGTGCATGGAACAACGCGCTTGTTTACAACGCCGCCAAGTTCGGCTTCCCCATACACACACCTTTCTACGCCCTCACCGACGAGCAGAAACAGCTGATCTGGACAGGCAACGAGTACTTCCACGGACTCAACGACTTCTTCCGCGAACTGGAGTCGCAGCAATACAGCAAAATACAGTACCGCGTCCTGCTGGCAAGATACAGAGGCCGCTCGCTATGCCCCGAATGTCAGGGAGCAAGACTGCGCAAAGAAGCTTTCTACGTCCGCGTCGGAGGGAAAAACATTGCGGAAATCAACCGCATGTCTGTGCTTGACCTCAGCAAGTGGTTCGACGGACTGAAACTCTCAGGCACCGGGGAACTGACCGCCGCACCGCTGCTGAAAGAGATAAAAGCGCGCCTGCGCTTCATGCAGGATGTGGGGCTGGGCTATCTCACGCTCAACCGCCAGAGCAACACACTCTCGGGAGGCGAAAGCCAGCGCATCAACCTTGCCAAGTCGCTGGGCAGCAGTCTGGTTGGCTCGCTCTATGTGCTCGACGAGCCCAGCATAGGCCTGCACGCACGCGACACACACCGGCTGATACACGTACTCAGAGAACTGCGCGACATAGGCAACACCATCGTCGTGGTGGAGCATGACGACGAAATACAGAAAGCCGCCGACCACATAATAGAAATAGGTCCTGGCGCAGGGCGGAACGGCGGAAAAATAACTTACACAGGCAAGCCGAGGCTTGACAAATTCACATACGACATTCCCCCAGCCAGACGGCGCTGGAACAACTATATAGAGGTCGTGGGCGCGACCGAAAACAACCTGAAGAACATCAACGTGCGCTTTCCGCTCAATGTCCTGACCGTGATAACAGGTGTTTCGGGCAGCGGCAAGTCGTCGCTCGTGAGCAAAGTGCTGTATCCGGCACTGAAAAAGCAATACGGCGGCGTGGTGGACAGCACAGGCGATTTCGGCAGACTGACCGGAAGCCTGCACCTGCTGAAAGACATAGAGTTCATCGACCAGAACCCTCTCTCGCGCTCCTCACGCTCCAACCCTGTCACCTACCTGAAGGCGTATGACGAAATACGCAAACTCTTTGCCGGACAGCCCTTAGCCAAGCAGCTCGGCTTCACACCGGCGCACTTCTCGTTCAACACCCCGGGCGGAAGGTGCGAAAACTGTCAGGGCGAAGGCACCATCACCATAGAGATGCAGTTCATGGCAGACATAGTGCTGGAGTGCGAACACTGCCACGGCAAACGCTTCAAACAGGAGATTCTGGATGTCAGGTACAACGGAAAGAGCATCTACGACATCCTTGACATGACCGTGAACCAGGCTATTGAGTTCTTCTCGCCCGACCCTGCCTGCAAGCGCATAGTGCAACGCCTCATCCCTCTGCAGGAGGTGGGCATAGGCTATGTCAAACTCGGGCAGTCGTCCTCCACCCTCTCCGGCGGAGAGAGCCAGCGCGTGAAACTCGCTTCTTTCCTCGCCTCGGAAGAGACAGAGCCGACAATGTTCGTGTTCGACGAACCGACCACCGGACTGCACCACACCGACATACGCGTCCTCCTGCGAGCCATTGACAAACTGGTTCAACGCGGGCACACCGTTGTCATCATCGAGCACAACCCGGAGGTCATTCTTGCCGCCGACCACATAATAGACCTCGGTCCGGAAGGAGGAGAAGGCGGCGGATACATTGTGGCGGAAGGCACACCCGAACAAATAATGCAATGCCCCGGAAGTTATACGGGCCAATGCCTGCAACAACTGCTGAAATGACGGAATATCTCGCACAACATATATGGCTTATCGGTCTGGCGGCTTTCTGCCTCGGACTATGCACTATGCCGCTCGTGCTGTATATTGCCAGGAAATACCACCTCGTGGTACGCCCCAACAAACGTACATCACACACCGGCGAAATACCCAACATAGGAGGACTGAACATCTTCTTCACCCTTGTGCTGGCCTACTCCGCTTTCTGCCTGAACCGGACACCCGAATCGCAGTTCCTCCTGCTCGGCATTATCGCCATATTCATAGTGGGCTTTGTGGACGACATCATCATCCTCTCTCCGCTCAACAAACTCTTCTTCGAGCTTGTGGCGGGAGTGGCGCTTATCGGCTTTGCCGACATACGCATCACCGACCTGCATGGGCTCTTCTCGCTTGAAGCACTGCCCCCATACCTCTCCTATGCCGTCTCTTTCTTCATTCTTGCAGCCATAATCAACGCATTCAACCTCATTGACGGCATCGACGGTCTGGCATCAGGGCTCGGAATAATGTACTGCCTCTTCTTCGCGGTGTGGTTCAGCATGGCAGGCGACATGCAGACGGCTCTTATTGCCGCATGCCTCATCGGGGCTCTGTCAGTCTTTTTCTGCTACAACGTCTTCGGAGGCAGCCATACAAAGATTTTCATGGGCGACAGCGGCAGCCTGCTTGTGGGCTATATGCTCACTACGTTTGTCTTCCGCTTCTGCGAGAGCAACGCGACGCACATGCTGCCCGAAGCGGTGCAGATGTCAGCCGCGCCGGCTGTGGCTGTATGCATCATGGGTGTTCCGCTGTTCGACACGCTGCGTGTCAGCATAACACGCATCATGCACGGGCACTCTCCTTTCCGCCCTGACAAAAACCACATACACCACCTGCTGCTGCAGACAGGCCTGAACCACATACAGACCACCTGCGTGCTTCTCTCCGTAACGGCACTGCTGACACTTATTGCCATCGTCGGACGCAACAGCGACATGTACCTGCTCACATGCGCCGCATTTGCCGTCTATCTGATGTTCATGCTGACGCTCAAATACATACTCAAGCATAAAAAAACGCAAACAGAGGACTGCAAATGATAAGCATCGAACATCTGTCTATGGAATTTGCCTCCCGCCCTGTGTTGGACGATATCAGCCTGCTTATCAACCGCAAGGACAGGATAGCGCTTGTAGGACGCAACGGAGCAGGCAAAACAACCCTGCTGCGCCTCATTGCCGGCGAATATCAGCCGACGGCAGGACAGATAACCAAAGACCGCGACCTCAAGATAGGCTATCTCCCCCAAGTGATGCTCCACACCGACGGCACGACCCTCCGGGAGGAAATGCTGACCGTCCGCGGCGATGAGGACGAAGCGCGCTTTGTGGCCGAAATGGACAGGACTGTCACCGGCCTGGGCTTCGGGAGAACCGACTTCGACCGCCAGTGCTCCGAATTCTCCGGCGGATGGCGGATGAGAATAGAGCTGGCAAAGATTCTGCTGCAGCACCCCGACCTCATATTGCTGGACGAGCCTACCAACCACCTTGACATCGACTCCATTCAGTGGCTTGAAGACTTCCTGAGCCGCAGCCAGAGCGCAGTGATGCTCGTCAGCCACGACAGAGCGTTTCTTGACCATGCCACCACACGCACCATAGAAATAACCCTCGGCAGAATATACGACTACAAAGTGCCCTATTCGCAGTTTGCGGAGTTGCGCAAAGAGCGGCACGAGCAGCAGGTGCGCGCCTACATGAACCAGCAGAAGATGATTGAGGACACCGAGGCTTTCATTGAGAGGTTCAGGTACAAGGCGACAAAAGCAGTGCAAGTGCAGTCGCGCATTAAGCAGCTGGAAAAAATAGAGCGGCTGGAGGTTGACCTGGAAGACAACTCAGCCCTGCGCCTCAAGTTCCCCCCTGCACCGCGCAGCGGCGACTTCCCCGTTATCATCGAAGAACTGGAAAAGACCTACCCGCAGGCCGCCAAACCTGTCATCAGCAATGTCACACTCACCATCAGGCGGGGCGAAAAAGTGGCCTTTGTCGGCAGAAACGGAGAAGGCAAGACTACACTTGTCCGCTGCATCATGGGGCAGCTCGACTACCTCGGCACACTGAAAATCGGGCACAATGTGCGTATAGGCTATTTCGCACAAAACCAGGCGGCACTGCTTGACGAAAACCTAACTGTCTTCCAGACTATCGACTATGTGGCTACGGGCGACATACGGACAAAGATACGCGACATACTCGGGGCTTTCATGTTCGGAGGAGAAGCTTCAGAGAAAAAAGTGAAGGTCCTCAGCGGAGGAGAACGCAGCCGCCTTGCAATGATACGCCTCCTGCTTGAACCATGCAACCTGCTCATTCTCGACGAGCCCACCAACCACCTCGACATGCTCTCGAAAGACGTGCTGAAAGCCGCCCTCAAAGATTTTGACGGCACACTCATCTGCGTCAGTCACGACCGCGATTTCCTTGACGGGCTGGTGAACAAAGTCTATGAGTTCGGCGGCGGCAGAGTGAAGGAACATCTCGGCGGGATATACGACTTCCTGCGCACACGCAACATCAGCAATCTGCAGGAACTGGAGAAAAAGGCTGCACCCGCCGCCGTCACACAACAAGAGCCCACTGACTCCAAACGCGACTACGAAAAGCAGAAAGCCGAAGCCGCCGCAAAGCGGAAAAAAGAAAAGCAGATAGAAGCTGTTGAAAAAGAGATTGCCGAACTGGAGAAACAGCAGGCGGACATGGAAGCACTGCTCTCCGCACCTGAAGAACAAACAGCCGCCAACTTCGACAGATACGAGCACATAAAACGTCTGCTCGAACAAAAAATGTATGAATGGGAGATTCTCAGCGAATGAAAGACGTGATTGAATATATTATCAGCTTCCTGCTGCACGGACACGACGACGCGGCAAAATACGTCGGCTATACCGCCGACCGCTCGCTGTGGCACAACTACAAAGTGGTGATACCTCCCTGCGGCCATCTCGGCAGCAAGTGGGTGCTGCCGGACATGGATTCGCCGCATATAACACAGGCGGAAGGGCTCGAGACGCTGGTTATAGACAAAGACATTGTATATAACACCCTTTTCTTCATTTCCAGAGCCGAAGAACTGATAAACCCGCAGCGTGACGGACACGGACGCTTTGCGGCACGCTTCTCCATTCTGGGCAAACACAACCGCATGCTCATCCCGATAGTGGACGAATACAGCGACCTGCTGATAAAAGCCCTGGATATGCCTCCATGCGAACAGCGCATCAGCAGAATATGGCTCACACATGACGTTGATGCCATTTCGCAGTACCGCTCGGTGCGGGGCACCCTCGGCGGTCTGCGCAGAGCGGAGTTCAGGCAGCTCGCAAGTGCATGGCGCAACCTGAAAGCCGACCCTGCATACACCTTCCCCTGGCTCATCAGGCAGGATGCCGCCGTAGCAGGGGCGGAAAGGGTATATTTCGTGAAACTCACCGGCGGCAAAGGGTTCGACTACCCGCAATACAGTCTTTCAGGCTCCGACTACAGGCAGACACGCCAACTGTTTCTCGGCTCAGGAGCACAGTTGGGCCTGCACTCAAGCTACTACGGCACTCTCCCGTCCTCCGTTCCGCAGGAAACAGGCATTGACATACGCCTGCACCGCAGCCACTATCTGCGCTGTTCAATCAAGCAGATGCAGCGGCTGTGCGACTACGGCGTTACCGACGACTTCACTATGGGCTTTGCCGATGCGGCGGGCTTCAGGCTGCAGACATCACGGCCTGTAAGATGGATTAACCCAGAAACAATGCAACTCACCGCCCTGACACTGCACCCGCTGATTGCAATGGACGCTACATTGAGCGCACCTCACTACATGGGGCTGTCGGAAGACGAGGCATATTTCCTCACCGAACAACTGATACGCCGCACACGTCTGCACAACGGCGACGTGACACTGCTCTGGCACAACTCCAATATCACCACGCAGACATACCACCGGAGCCTCTACCCCAAACTCCTGCAGCTGCTTTGAAACCACGTATCCTCATATTGGCAGACGGCTTCGGCGCACCGGCATACAATCCGCGCCTGCGCACCCTGTGCGACTACCTCTGCAAGCAAGGCTACACAATTGAAGTTGCGGCGGAATATATACAGCCCCTGCCATTCAGTCACCCCTACCCCGTTCACGAGATCCGCATCTACAAAGGAGGCGTGGCAGACTGGGTATTCAAGAACCTGCTCACCTTCGTTGCCGACTGGAAGAACAGGCACTTTTCAACTATGGTGGAGAAGAAGTTCGGGCAACAGCAGTTCGACCTTATCTTCTGCACCACGTTCCACACATTCCCGCTGCGGGCGGCAGTCGATTTCGGCAGACGGCACCATATACCCGTAGTCTGCGACATACGCGACATAACCGAGCAAGCCCCGGGCAATCAGACCAACTACCTCGCACACAGGCAGAAATACCTGCTGCCGTTTGTGAAACCATACCTGCATATCAACAAGCTCCGCCGCAACAAGCAGCTCCGCAGAGCGGACTGCGTAACCACCATATCGCCGTGGCACACCGACTTCCTCAGGCAGTTCAACCCGAACACACACCTCATCTACAACGGCTATGACGAGGACATATACACACCGCTTGACTGCCCGTCCGGTGAATTTGTAATCTCCTACTGCGGCAAGTTCTTCGGCGAACCCGTTCACAACCCCGCACTGCTCTTCGAGGCTCTTGCACAACTTACGGACATACCGTACAAACTGCTCATTCACACCGACCCTGCCGGACAGGAACTCCTGAAGCGGCAAACTGCCGCATACGGCATAGAAGCGCACACCGTCCTGAACGGCTACATTCCGCAAGACGAAGTGCTGAACCTTTACCGCAAGAGCAGTATCCTGCTGGTATTCACCAACAAAGCCTCCGACAAGAACGTCCACGGGCTGATGACCACCAAGTTCTTCGAGGCTCTGGGCGTGGAGAAGCCTGTGCTTTGCGTCCGCTCGGACGAAGAGTGCCTGGCTCAGGTAATCAGCGACACCAATGCAGGCCTTGCCGCCACCAGCGCGGACGAAATAAAGACGTTCATTCTCGACAAATACCACGAATGGCAGGCGCGCGGCTTCACCCGCCAGAAGGTCCGCAACAAGCAGTTCTTCGCAAGGCAGCAGCAATACCGGCAACTTGAAAAACTGCTGCTTGACGCAGTTCGCGGCAACAGCACTGACGGCAGTGAAGGAAACACGGTAGGCATAGTCATTCCTGCCTACAATGCAGGACCTTATATTAAGCAATGCCTTGACAGCCTGTGCCGGCAGACATACAGGAACTGGCATGCAGTGGCGGTGGACGACGGCAGTACGGACGACACTCTGCAGATAATGCGCACCTTTGCCGCCTCCGACACGCGCTTCACCGTACTTGCACACAACGCCAACCGCGGACAGTCAGCAGCGCGCAACACCGCCTTGCGGCACCTGCTGGGCGCAGACGGCTTCACCTGCAGCCATATCTGTTTTGTTGATGCCGACGACACCATTGCCCCGTCCTTCCTTGCTACCATACTCCGTCATGCAGACGGCTGCGAGGTTGTGCAGACGGGGTATATACGGACATACCCCGACGGCAGTTGCGGACAGCCGTGCATACCGCGGCATTTCTACCGCTTCACCTCACCCTGCATGCGTCTCTACAGCAGCGGACTGCTGCGCGGAATGACTTTCCCCGAAGGCATGATTTACGAAGATGTCGTATTCTCACTCAACCTGTGGGGCAAACATCCGTCACACCGCATCATCGGCTATGCCGGCTATTACTACCGCTGCACCCCCGATTCCACGACTGCAAGACGCGACAAGGAGGCGGAGAGAACACTCTTCAGAGCCATAAAGGGCACACGCGCACCGATGTGACTCAAAGCATACACATGCCTGCGGCTCAAACTGCATTTTATGAAGCATACAGGCTGACAAACAGACTGACAAACAGCAGACAAACAACAGTACAGACTGACATCTACAGAGACTAACCTAAATAAAACAAACAATATTATGTACAAATTCCAGTTTATCAGTGTAGGCGGTACAACCCGCGTACTCATCCAGTCAGGCGAGGATATACGCCATCTCGGCGAACTTGACCAGAAGATGTGGACTGTCCTTTCGTGCCCGACCACAGAGTTGGAAATCGACAGCGACAGTCTCAAGTGCATGGACATTGACGGCGACGGACAACTCCGTGTCCGCGAAGTGGTAGCAACGGCCGAGTGGCTCTGCTCCGTTCTGCGCGACCCGCAGGTGCTCTTCAACGCCAAAGCGGAGATTGCCATTGACGACATTACAGACGAGCAGATTGCAGCCGTTGCGCGTCAGACAGGCAAAACCACTGTCACGCTTGCCGATGTTGATGCTGCAATAGCCGCCGTCACCATCACGCCGCAGCCCGTGCCCGAAGCGCCCTACCCCGCCAACGTCATTGCCGCATACAAGGCGAAGCAGGCGGAGTATGCCGCCTATTTCGAGCAGGCGGACCTGCAGAAACTCGGGCTTGCCAGCATTGCCGAAGACACTCCCGTACCCGGCATGACCAAAGAAGAGTTTGCGGCAATGGGCGAAAAGATAGCCGCATACGAGGCTGCAGCCCAGGCCGCCGCCGACACCGACGCAGCCGCAACCGCCGCAGCAAAAGAAGTGTTCATGCCGCTTCGCAAGCTGCTGCTCCTCTGCCGCGACTTCACACTTCTGCTCCGCAACTACGTTACGCTGAGCGACTTCTACAGCCGCGACTCAAAGGCCATCTTCCAGGCCGGCACGCTCTATATCGATCAGCGCGCATGCCACCTCTGCATACGCGTAAAGGACATGAGCAAGCAGGACACGCAGGCTGCCGCCAGCGGCATGTTCCTCATCTACTGCGACTGCACAAGCAAGAAACTCGGCAAGACGATGAAGATTGTAGCCGCACTCACCATGGGCGACGTGCAGAACATCACGATAGGCAAAAACGCCATCTTCTACGACCGTCAGGGCAACGACTACGAGGCTTCCGTCTATAAGATTGTGGACAACCCCATCAGCATCAAGCAGGCTTTCTGGTCGCCCTACCGCCGCATGGCGCAATGGGTCGAGGACTTCATCAACAAGCGCGCTGCCGAAAAAGACTCCAACATCATGGCGGAAACGACAGCCAAGATAGAAAACGGCGACCCTGCAGCCCAGAAAGAGGACAAGAAGTCGGCAGTATTCGACATCGCCAAGTTCGCCGGTATCTTTGCAGCCTTCGGCATGGCTTTAGGGGCTATCGGCACCGCCCTTGTCTCGATAGGGAAAGGCTTCAAGGCACTCCCCTGGTGGCAGGACATACTCATCATTCTCGGCATACTGCTTGTCATTTCCGGTCCGAGTATGATTATGGCCGCCATCAAGCTGCGCCGCCGCAATCTGGCTCCGCTGCTTAACGCCAACGGCTGGGCGGTGAATGCCGCATCGGTGGTGAACATCATCTTCGGCGCTACGCTGACAGAGGAGGTACGTTTCCCCATTCTCAAGCTCAAAGACCCGTTTGTCAAACAAGGCATGGCTGCATGGAAGAAGTGGTGCATAGCAATTGCGGCGGTGGCGGCAGTAGTCTGCGGACTCTGGTTAGGCAACATCTTCACCCGCTTCTCAATGCCGTCCCCCCTGCCCTGCTTCCGGACAGCAGAATGTATCTGCCCCGCTGAAAAGGCTCCGGCTGAAGAAGCTGCGGCATGCGAGGCACCCGCTGCAGAGCAGGCGGAAGAGGCTTCTGACGGGGAATAAAGCCCCGCTGTGGAGTGTCAATTACTCATGGTGATACGGCTCGCCTTTAAGTATGGTCAGCGCGCGATATAGCTGTTCAGTGAAAAGCAGCCGTATCATCTGGTGCGAGAAGGTCATTTTGCTCAGGCTCAGTTTCCCGTTGGCGCGTTTATAGACCGCCTCCGAGAAGCCGTAAGGTCCGCCGACGACGAACATCAGGTCGCGTCCGGCGGACATCTTTTTCTGCATGTACTGCGCGAAGTCCGTGCTTCTCATCTCCTGCCCGTGCTCGTCAAGCAGAATAACCTCTGTCTGTCCTCCGGCGCGTTGCAGAATCTGCACTCCTTCCAGCTCTTTCTGCTGCGCCTCGCTCATGCTCTTTGCGTTCTTCAGTTCAGGCACAACCTGCAGTTCGAAGGGCATGTAGTGCGCAATGCGGCGCATATAGACTTCAACCAGCTCCGCAATCCTGCCGTCAGTGGTCTTACCTACTACAAGAAAAGTCGCTTTCATAGTTTTGCTTGGAAATTCACCTGCAAAGATAATGCAAAAACTCCCGTTTTGCAAGTCTTTTTACGAAAAAAAACACAAGTCTTCATTTTTTTCTTGCCAAAATGCAAAAAAAGCAGTATCTTTGTGGCGGAAACAAAAAACGCAACAATTATGACACTGTTTGACCAAATCAGCGAAGACATCAAGCGCGCAATGCTCGCGAAAGACAAAGTAGCCTTAGACGCTCTGCGCGGAGTGAAGAAAGAGTTTCTTGAAGCCAAAACCGCTCCCGGCAGCGACGGCGAGCTCAAAGACGAGAAAGCCCTGCAGATACTGCAGAAGCTTGTAAAGCAGCGCAAAGAGGCGGCGGACATGTACACCTCCGCCGGCCGTCCGGAACTGGCGGAAGAAGAGCTGGCGCAATGCAAGGTGATAGAAGGCTATCTGCCTGCCATGATGTCGGACGACGAACTGACCGCCGCCCTGACCGCCATCATAGCCTCCGTGGGGGCAACAGGTCCGCAGGACATGGGCAAAGTGATGGGCACCGCCACCAAGCAGCTTGCCGGACGCGCCGAAGGACGCGCCATAAGCGCAAAAGTGAAAGAACTGCTTGCCCGCTGACGGCATCAGTTTTCTGACAAACAGGCACTTACAGCCTGCCGCATAATGAAAGAACCACCCAACCATTTTTACAGCCATGACACATACACTTATAACACTCCCATACGCGCCTGAGGCTTTGGAGCCGGTTATCAGCCGCGAGACAATCGGGTACCACCACGGCAAACACCTGCAGGCCTACGTAGACAACCTGAACAAACTTGCTGCCGGCACGGAATACGAGGACATGCCGTTGGAGGACATTGTGCGCAAAGCGCAAGGCGGCATCTTCAACAACGCCGGACAGATACTCAACCACAACCTCTACTTCACGCAGTTTGCGCCCGCAGCCGGTGCCGCCAACGGGCCGTGCGGCAAGCTGGCAGAGGCTATAAACCGCGAGTTCGGATCGTTTGAGGCTTTCAAGGCGGAGTTCGAGCAGAAAGGCGTGACGCTGTTCGGCTCGGGCTGGGTGTGGCTGGCAGCGGACAAGGACGGCAGGCCGGTAATAACGCAGGAGCAGAACGCCGGCAATCCTGTCACACAGGGACTCAAACCGCTGATGACCATGGATGTGTGGGAGCACGCCTACTATATCGACTACCGCAACCGCCGTACCGCCCACCTGCAGGCCCTCTGGCAGATAATCAACTGGGAGGAAATCAACCGCCGGTACACAGCGTAACAGCACAGTTTGCTCACGCTCAATGAAGACACTGGAGGACAGGATAAAAGGCGTTTATTGAAAGATGAAAGACGAGATAGTTTTATACCAACCTGATGAGTTGCTAACTCTTGAAGTCAAGCTGGGTGATGAAACCGTGTGGCTTACACAGGAACAAATAGCCATCTTGTTTGGTACACAGCGTCCTGCAATTACAAAACATCTGAATAACATATACAAGAGCGGCGAACTGGAAGAAAAGAGCACATGTTCCATTTTGGAACGCATGGGTAACGATGGCAAACAACGATATCAGACCAAGTATTACAATTTAGATGCAATATTATCAGTCGGTTACAGAGTTAACAGTGCTAATGCAACGCAATTCCGCCGTTGGGCGACACAAGTGCTTAAAGAATATATGCTCCGCGGATACGCTGTCAACCAACGCCTGTTGGCAGTTGAGGAACGCATGGACAGGAAGTTCTCGGCTATAGAAAGCGAATTACGTGACCATAAGGAAAAAATTGATTTCTTTGTCCGCACGAATATGCCGCCGGTGGAGCAAGTCTTTTTTGAAGGAGAGTTCTTTGGAGCAAGAGTGCTTTTGGAGAAACTGATTAAGACGGCCCAGAAACGTGTTGTTATCATTGATGCGTATGTGGATGCCGCCACGTTTGAGATGCTGGATGTACGTGCCGAAGGAGTGACGGCCGATATTTATTCTGACAGCGAGTGCAAGTCATTGCGCGACATGCATAATGCCATCAAAAATGTGCAGACGGTGAATACGCATAAATGGACAACACCCTCGCACGACAGATGGCTGATTATAGACGAAAGTCTTTACCATTGCGGGCACTCGCTCAAAGATATGGGCAAGAAGTTATCGGCAATCACATTGATGGGGACAAGTCCGGAAATGATATTGAACGAAGTAAAATAAAGTAAAGTAAGACAAAGTAATAACCGCCGGTACCGGCAGCGAAAAAAAACGGTCGTCACTCACTGACGCTAAACAGGAGCATCGCTTACCGATGTAAAATAGAAGGACATAATAATAAAAGGCGTTTATTGACGCTTGTTTTGGAAATCTGAAATCCGGAAAATTTCGTCACCCAAAACAAGATACTACAATAGATGTCCTCGGATATGTATATTATCATGCTTATACAGCATGACATGCATATCGGCGTGGACGTTATTGTTTATTCTTGTGACAGGGTCATTTCCGGAACCTCAGATTTAAGAATAAGCGTGGATAACATTCACGCTTTGTTTTGTGTATGTACCGTCGGAGCGGGAAAATTCAAAGGAAACGGGTGCGGGAAGACCATAGAGCGGGTGCGGGAAGGGCACAAAGCGATGGCGGGAAACACACAGAGAGAGTGCGGAAAACCACGAAGAGATTGCGGGAAGAGCACGGCGAGATCCCCGCCCGATAGTGTGTCGATAGTGTGTCGTCAGTCTGATTTGGACAATATGGTGACGCAAACATGACAAAAGAAGAAGAGGAAGACGAGACCGAAACCAAAACAAAAACCGGAAAAAGTATAACAGACATAATAAGAATAACGGAGAATGCCGAAAATCCGACAAAGAGTAGGCAAAACAAAAACTATCATTGTATGGAAAAAGACACCACACGCAAGTTCATCGAAAGGATGAACAAAATCGGCGAAGGAGAGTATTTCCGTCCTTCTGTAAGAAAAGACCATGATTCAGTTTTTGAATTATGGGACACGGTATGGGTTATGTACAATAACCAACCTGTTTTCGGTAAGGTTTGTGAGATAAACATCACGATAAAGCCAAATCCTCATGGAGGGAAATTGGGTAGTGTGAAATACAAATTATCTCAGACTGAAACCCCGACAAGTAAGAATTATCAAGAGTATTTTGTTGAAATAGAAGAAGAAAAATGCTTTTCAACAAAGGAAGAATTAATAAATAGTTTATAACTAATCAAATATTTACAACTATGAAAAGGAAACTTCTTTTAGCAGCAATGATGCTGTCAATGGGTCTGTCGCTCTCCGCTGAAAGCGGTACATGCGGTAAAAACCTCACATGGGATTTGACGGACGGTGTGCTGACTATCAGCGGTACAGGGGAGATGTGGGATTATTCTTTTGATGATATGGGTGTTGTTTATACCCCGTGGATTTCTTCTTGCTCCTCTGTGACATCCGTAGTTATCGGCAACAGCGTGACAAGCATCGGAAATTTTGCTCTCTATGGATGCAGCAATCTGACCTCTGTCACCATCCCTAACAGTGTGACAAGCATTGGACATTATGCTTTCTATGGTTGCTGCAGTCTGACATCTGTCACCATCCCTAACAGCGTGACAAACATAGGAGATAAGGCTTTCAATCTCGTTCCCAACATTGTATATACTGGTTCAGCAACGGGTTCGCCATGTGTAGCAAGAAGTGTAAATGGATATGTGGATGGATATTTGGTATATCGTGATGCATCCAAGACCGAATTATTGGCATGTTCTGCTGCCGCGACAGGAGAAATCATTATCCCAAACAGCGTGACAAGCATCGGAGAGTATGCTTTCACGGGTTGCAGCAAACTGACCTCCGCCACCATCCCCAACAGCGTGACAAGCATAGGACATAATGCTTTCTATAATGTTCCGAATATTGTATATAATGGCTCTAAAACAGGTTCACCATGGGGTGCAAGAAGTGTGAATGGATTTGTGGACGGGTATTGGGTTTATCGTGATGCATCCAAGGCTGAATTATTGGCATGTTCAGCTGTCGCAATAGGAGAAATAACTATCCCCAACAGCGTGACAAGCATCGGAATTTATGCTTTCTATAATTGCAGCAGTCTGACATCTGTTACCATTCCCAACAGCGTGACAAGTATCGGAGAAATGGCTTTCGAGGGTTGCAGCAATATGACATCTGTAACCATCGGCAACAGCGTGACAAGCATCGGAAAAATGGCTTTCTATAGATGCGATAATCTGACCTCTGTCACCATCGGTAACAGCGTGACAAGCATAGGAGACTATGCTTTTGATGGTTGCAGCAGACTGATATCTGTTATCATTGGCAACAGCGTGACAAACATCGGATACCGTGCTTTCGCTGAATGCAGCAGTCTGACCTCCGTCACCATCCCCAACAGCGTGACAAGTATAGGGGAAAGGAGTTTCGCAAGTTGCAGCAGTCTAAAAGATGTGGTTCTCGGTGCGTCCGTGAAAATGTTGGACGAAGGTGCGTTCAGCTATTGTCGCTCAATTGAGACAATAACCTGTTATAGTATGCGCCCGCCAACGGTGAAAGACAGGGCCCTTAAGGATGTGCCATACACCACAATCGTCTATGTCGCCGCTGATGCTTATGACACATACAATATGCACGACTTCTGGGGATTATATGATGTCCGTCCGATTGGTGCTGTAGCCACCGAGACAGAGGAAGTGAAAGTCACTCCGACCGAGACCACGGCAGATGTGGCATGGCCTGCTGTGACAAGTGCTGTGACCTACGAACTTGTGATAAAAGACAAGAACGGCAATGTCATCTGCACGCTCGTATTCGATGATAAGGGACGGCTGACTTCCATCGCATTCAACGCTCCGGCACGCGACAACGCTCCGCAGCAGACAGAGGCAGCTGGCTTCTCGTTCACGGTGACAGGATTAGAGCAGGGCACGACCTACAACTATACCCTGACAGCCAAAGACAGCGGCGGCAAAGTCATTGACACGCAGACCGGCTCGTTCAAGACCATAGGCGGCACTGCCGTGGAGGAGGTTTCTGCTTCTGGCGAGTCCGTCCGCAAGGTGATGAAAGACGGTGTGATGTACATGGTGATGCCGGACGGGAGAATGTATGATCTGCAAGGCAAGGAAGTGAGATAACCGTTTTCTATAAGCCACACTCCGATGCATCCGGCATCGGCATAAGAAAGCGCACGGAACTCAAAAGGGAGCCGTGCGTGCTTCTGTCGAACATATTTCTAAAAGGCGGGGGACAATGGTTATGCACGCAGCCAGGTATCAAGAACAGGGTCGGCTATATAGATGCCATCCATGCGCCGCTCAATCAGTTCCTTGTTGGTCAGCACACTGATAAGACGGGTGACATTGGACTTTGTGCCGAGATTGTAACTCTCAAGGATGTCCTGTGAGGTGAAGTCCTTATGCACACCACCCGCGACGGCACGAAGGAAATTCATCTGATAAGTAGTCAGTCCGTCTATCTGCTGCATGAACAGTGCGGTGTTGTGATGTATCAAGTCACGCATGGAGACTTGCAATATCTCGTCGGTCACTTCCGTTTCCGTATTAAGCAGCACATTCCATGCCAATTGCTGAACGTATGACGAATGATTATGTACCATCTCACAAATACGGGCGGCATGCTGTGTGCTAATCGTCTTGTTCTTTTTAGCGAAATGCGAACAGATAAAAGGCACCCAGTCCTCTGTTGGAATAGGCTCCAGATAGATTGTGTCGCCGAATTGATAGAACGGCATACGCTTGCTCTGGAAGATTTCAGTGAGCAGATGCTTTTTGCTGCCAAACAGACAATACGAGACATTGCGTTGCAACTGCCATACACCACGCATGCGCTTTTGCACCGTAAGTGAATCCGGGAATTCGCCCACCTGCTGGAACTCATCAATACAAACCACGATGTGCCTGCCTGTCTTTTGAGAAATAACTTCAGGCAGCGACAGGATTTCTTCGGGAGCGTAATCTTTGGGAGTGATACCTAATGAAAGAGAATAATCGGCAACCGGATCCGGAGAGAAAGTGATTTTCGGGGAAATACGTACCAGAAAATCCTTGATATTCTTCATTACAAGATCGGCTTGCGAGGCGGTTTGCCTCATAAGAGCCTCAGCAAACCGGTTGTAAAAATCATACTCACTCCGGCAATCGTATATATCCATATAGACCACCTTCACCAAATCTTCGTTCACTTGCTTATGCACGTGCTTGACAAGAGATGTCTTCCCCATGCGTCGTGGAGAAATAAGGATTACATTCACGCCGTTTTCAAAGTCCATTTTCAGGCGGCGTGTCTCTTTCACACGGTCGGTGAAATTGTCTCCATCGACAAACATTCCATAGACAAAACTCTTATCCATAATCACATGCTTTTTGAAACCGGCTGCAAAGATACGCCAAAAAAACGAAGTACACAAGTTTGTGGACCACAATTTTGTGAACTTTGTGTTTTTTTGAGATTAAAGTGTGTTTTATCGCACAAAAACAATCAGAATAACAACCACTGCCATACCGGAACAGCGGAAATCGGCCCTTGCTCTGTGTTGTATGTCTTGAGATGTCGAAGGTGATAATGACACACTGCCAATATAGTTATACAGCCATTGTTATACACGCCAATCATCGTCCGACTAAAGAGGCATTTACAGATGAGATAAAAAATAAGATTAAAGAGTTCTTGTCTTAACCCGTTGGCGGAATAAAAACAGGTAAGGAGAAACAAGCATTGAAGTGTTGATGTTAATGAGATAAAAAGCGCACTTGGATCAAGATCCGCTGTGGAGATACAGAAAAATCTGCGATTCTGTGTGAAACCAGTCAATCGGGTAAGTGGCAGAAATGCCGCTTGCTTTTTATTCTTTAATGCCCATTCCCTCATAAAAATGTGGTTTTTTCAAATTATTCCCTCATAAAAATGCATTTTTTCTTGTACATTCGCTCATAAAAGTGTAATTTTGCAGCCGGATTTTAACAGCAAGCCTATGAAACGTCTTATTTATCAGCGGTTATTACAATGGAAAAATGATTCACGGCACAAGCCTCTCATACTTCTCGGCGCACGGCAGGTGGGAAAGACGTATGTGCTCAATCAGTTCGGCAAGGCAGAGTTTGAGAACTACGTGTATATCAATTGTCATAATAACGATTTTACGGAATCCCTTTTCCGGACTTTTGACATAGAGCGCATTCTGACAGACATAGAGCGTTATACCGACCGGAAAATAGTGGCAGGCAAGACCTTGCTCGTCTTTGACGAGATACAGGAAGTGTTCAACGGTATCGCGTCCCTCAAATATTTCTATGAAAACATGCCTCAATTGCATGTAGCGGTGGCAGGCTCCTTGTTGGGCATCACGCTCCATGAAGGCGAGAGTTTTCCTGTCGGCAAAGTCGATATGCTGAAGATGTACCCGATGACATTCATGGAATATTTGACGGCTTGCGGCAAACAAGGCATAGTGGAGGCACTCTGGCAGAATGACTGGAGAACCGTCGAATTAGAGCGGGAATATCTGACTAACCGATTACGGGAATACTATTTTACAGGCGGTATGCCGGAGGCGGTAAACGAATTCCTGACAAGTGGCGACACTAAAAAGACACGGCAGGTACAACTCAACATAATTGAAGCATACATCCGCGACATGAGCAAGCACACCACTGTTATGACCCAGCGCATTCATCAGATATGGGAGAGTATTCCCGCACAGCTGGCAAAAGAAAACAAGAAGTTTATTTTTGGTATGCTAAAAAAAGGCGCGCGTGCGGCGGATTTTGAACTGGCACTGCAATGGCTTATTGATGCCGGTTTGATTTACAAAGTGGAGCGTTGCAAAGAGCCGCAGATGCCGCTAAAGTTCTATGCCGACAGTTCGGCTTTCAAAATATACCTGCTTGATGTCGGTCTGCTGGCGGCTATGGCGCAGACGCAGCCGAAGGATATTTTATTGGGTAATAATGTGTTCTCGGAGTTCAAAGGGGCTTTCTCGGAGAATTATGTTCTGGAACAACTGCGCCCTCAAGACGACACCAGCACTTATTATTTCAGCAAGGACAATTCGCAGTTGGAAATAGATTTTCTTGTGCAGTGTGCAGGACGGATTATTCCGCTCGAGGTCAAAGCGGAAGAGAACGTGAAGAGCAAATCCCTGCGCACTTTTGTTCAGGAGCAAAATCCGGAGATGAAAGGTTTGCGCATTTCTATGAAGCAATATATTGACCAGGAATGGATGGAAAACATACCGCTTGTTGCTGTAGAAGCATATATAAAGAATCTCACCCAACCGGCATAACACAAAGAACAGACAAAGCAACGCGGATGTGGCTAAACCGGCATTAAATATCGGTCCATATCCACCGCACGATAGTGGAGGAAACTGAACACGGCGAACTCATTTTGAGAAACCGAACACACGTTTCCCCTGTATCGTATCTTTGCACCGAATTTGAACGACAAAGACTATAAGTCTAAAATGCCATAGAGAATAAGTCACTTACAAAGAAAATTGCATTTTTTTGAAAAAAAGTTGCTTTTGAGGTGATAGATTTCGGCATTTTTTTGACTTATATATGGAGGGGCATGGATAATTGAAGGCTTTTAGTCGAAAGTCAAAAGTCAAAAGTCGAAAGTCAAAAGTCGAAAGTCGAAAGTCAAAAGTCAAAAGTCGAAAGCCACAGCGGACACAACAACCGCAGGCAGGATGCCTGCGTACCCGGATTCGTACTCCGGGGGCAGTAACAGTCAAGAGGCTCAGTTTTGATGTCTTTTGCATATTGTCCTGTTGCTATCGGGGGAAAAGGATATTTTGTAGAGAAGAGGAAGAAAAAGTATCGCATTTGTGTAAAATATCGAAGTCTGAAGGCGTAAAGGAGAAAGACAAAGTCCATAAATCAATGGGCGTAAAGTTTATGCTATTATACACGGAAAGCGATGCAGAAAATATTACACGTATGAAGCAATGCAGAAAAAGTCGGCAGAGAGGGGAAAAGTTGAAAAAAAGTGAGTAAAAAATTTGGAAAAACGTTAATTTTGTTGTAACTTTGCAGGCGCAAAAAAGAGGTGTTCTCCACGCCAAAAGCAGACATGTTGCCTTGTGTAAGCAAAAGCGGTGTTTCGGCGCACAAAGTGCAATAAAAAACGGCGCGGACAGTGGACAATTGAATACTTTTAGTCGAAAGTCGAAGGTCGAAAGTCGAAAGCCGAAAGCCGAAAGCCGAAAGCCGAAGGTCGAAAGCCGCAGCGGACACAACAACCGCGGGGTAGATGCCTGCGTACCCGGCGGACAATTGACAATACATAGCAGAACAGTCTAAATAACAACAAAACAAAATACAGATTATGAACAAAATCATTTCTTTGCAAGAAGCAGTCGCAAAAGTGCATGACGGCATGACCGTGATGTTCGGCGGCTTTCTGGGTAACGGCAGTCCGACCCAGATAACCGATGCTCTGGTGGAAAAAGGCGTAAAAGACCTGACAATCATCGCCAATGACACGGCTTTTGACAACATTGCCCACGGCAAGCTTGTGGCCAATCACCAGGTCAAACGCGCGATAGTATCGCACACGGGTACGAACAAAGAGACCGCTATTCAGAAGAATGCCGGCACACTGATAGTGGACTATGTTCCGCAGGGGACCCTGGCAGAACGCATCCGCGCCAAAGGTGCAGGTCTGGGCGGCGTACTGACCCCGACAGGCATCGGCACCATAATGGCCGAGGGCAAAGAAGTAATAAAAATAGACGGCAAAGACTATCTGCTTGAGAAGCCGTTAGGCGCAGACATAGCCATCTTGCGCGCCAACATAGTGGACGAAGACGGCAACATGGTGTTCTTAGGGACCACCCAGAACTTCAACCCCCTGATGGCGACAGCCGCCGACTATGTGATAGTGGAGGCGGAGAAACTGGTGAAGCGCGGAGAGATAGCCCCCGAGCAGGTGCATGCAAGCGGGATATATGTGGATGCGATATACGTGGAGGAGTGATAATTGACAATTGATAATTGACAATTTTATGGAATACAGGACAAAACTGAGACTCCGCATGAGCGCGAAAGACGCTCACTACGGCGGTAACCTTGTAGATGGTGCGCACATGGTTCACCTCTTTGGTGATGTAGCCACCGAGTTGTTGATAATGCGTGACGGCGACGAAGGTCTCTTCCGCGCCTACGACCAGATAGACTTCCTCGCCCCCGTTTATGCAGGCGACTACATTGAAGCGGAAGGTTGGATAGACAAAGAAGGCAACACGAGCCGCCACATGAAGTTCGAGGCAAGGAAAGTGGCAGTAGCCCGCCCCGACATCTCTCCGTCCGCAGCCGACGAGCTGGACGAGCCCATAGTTGTCTGCCGCGCCAGCGGGACATGCGTGACCCCGAAAGACTGCCAGAGACGAGGATAATTGATAATTGACAATTGATAATTGATAATCGATATTTCATGGACAAACTGATTATCACAGCCGCTATATGCGGCGCAGAGGTGACGAAGGAACAGAACCCCAATGTTCCTTATACAGTGGAAGAAATAGTGCGTGAGGCCAAGGCCGCCCATGACGCGGGTGCCGCCATAGTCCACCTGCATGTCCGCCGCGACGACGGCACCCCCACCCAGGACCGCGCCCGCTTCCAGGAATGCACCGAGGCTATACTGAAAGTGTGCCCTGATGTGATACTGATTCCCTCTACAGGCGGAGCCGTCGGCATGACTCCGGACGAGCGTCTGCAGTCCACCGATACTACCCCCGTGCCGGAGATGGCGACTCTGGACTGCGGCACATGCAACTTCGGCGACGAGATATTCGACAACACTATGCCCACAATGCGCGCTTTCGGCAAACGCATGCTTGAGCGCGGCATCAAACCCGAATACGAGTGCTTCGAGATGGGTCATTTGGACACCATACTGACAATGGCGCGCAAAGGTCAGGTGCCTGGTGCGCCGATGCAGTTCAACTTCGTGCTGGGTGTTCCCGGCTGCACTCCCGCCACAGTGGACAACCTGTGCTGGTTGGTGAACAAGATTCCCGCCGGCTCGACATGGACGGTGACAGGCGTAGGCCGCAGTGCCTTCCCGATGGCTGCCGCTGCTATCGCTATGGGCGGCAACGTGCGCGTGGGCTTTGAGGACAACCTCTACCTGAGCAAAGGCGTGCTTGCCAAGTCTAACGGCGAACTGGTTGAGAAAGTGGTGCGCCTCGCCAAAGAACTGGGGCGCGAGATAGCCACCAGCGACGAGGCCCGCGAAATACTGGGACTGAAGAAATAACCACGGGGCGGCAGTCCGCTCCCGACAACAACAAAACAACCTAAAAAAACATACAACTATGCAAAAACATGGCAACAAGTACGGTGTACACCGCGTAATCGAGCCGCTTGGCGTTCTGCCGCAGCCCGCAAACAAAGTCGATAACAACATGGACGAGATCTATGACAACGAGATTCTGATAGATGTCCAGACCCTCAACATCGACTCCGCATCGTTTACCGACATCCATAACTACGCCCGCCGGCAGGCCGGCGAAGGCGCATCGGAAGAGCGCATAATGGAGGAGATAAAGAAAGAGATGCTTCTGAACGTGGAGCTGCAGGGCAAACACCGCAACCGCCGCACCGGTTCAGGCGGCATGCTGCTGGGCAAAGTGGAGAAAATAGGCGACGCACTGAAAGGCAAGATTGACTTGAAAGAAGGCGACCGCATAGCCACACTGGTATCGCTGAGTCTGACCCCTCTGCGCATTGACGAGATACTCGCCATCCGCGCCGACGTGGACCAGGTGGACATCAAAGGCAAGGCAATCCTGTTCGAGAGCGGCATCTATGCCAAGATACCCGATGACATGCCCGAAAAACTGGCTCTTTCAGCACTCGATGTAGCCGGTGCTCCCGCCCAGACCGCCAAGCTCTGCCAGTACGGCCAGACCGTTGTCATCCTCGGCGCAGGCGGCAAGAGCGGCATGCTCTGCTGCTATGAAGCCAAAAAGCGCGTAGGCGTAACCGGCAAAGTGATTGGCATAGCCAACAGCCCGAAATCGACACAGCGCATCAAAGACCTCGGCTTCTGCGACATAGTGGAAAGTGCAGCCGGCATGACTCCCGTTCAGGTGAACGAACTGGTCAGCCGCCTGACCGACGGAAAGATGGCCGACGTGACCATCAACTGCGTGAACGTCCCCGACCAGGAAATGACAGCCATCCTCTGCACGAAAGACGACGGCATTGTATATTTCTTCTCGATGGCCACCAGCTTCACGAAAGCCTCTCTGGGTGCAGAAGGCATAGGCGCAGACGTGAACATGATAATGGGCAACGGCTACACCAAAGGCCATGCCGAGTTCACGCTTCAGGAGTTGCGCGAGTGCCCGAAACTGCGCAAAATTTTCGAGGAGTTGTACGCATAACTGATTAACTCCTAACTCCACTTATTATGAACGAGAGCAGAAGACATATACTGTTTCCCAACGTCAGCGACCAGGACTGGAACGACTGGAAGTGGCAGGTGAGGAACCGTATAGAAACTCTGGACGAGCTGAAGAAATACGTTCAGCTGACCGAAGAGGAGCAGGAAGGCGTGCGCAGTGTGCTAAGCACATTGCGCATGGCCATAACGCCCTACTACCTCAGTCTGATCAACCCCGACGACCCTCACGACCCGATACGCCGCCAGTGCATTCCGACAGCCGCCGAGACCCACAAGGCCGAAGCCGACCTGCTGGACCCGCTGCATGAAGACGAGGATTCGCCGGCACCGGGTCTGACTCACCGCTACCCCGACCGCGTGCTGTTCCTCATCACCGACATGTGCTCGATGTACTGCCGCCACTGCACCCGCCGCCGTTTTGCGGGGCAGAAAGACGACGAGAGTCCGCTGGAGCGCATAGAGAAAGCACTGGAGTACATAGAAAAGACGGAGTGCGTGCGCGATGTGCTGCTGTCAGGCGGCGACGCTCTGATGGTAAGCGACAAGCGCTTGGAGTACATCATCTCGCGTCTGCGCCAGATAAAGCACGTAGAGATAGTGCGCATCGGCAGCCGCGTGCCCGTAGTGTGCCCGCAGCGTATCACCCCCGAGTTGTGCGCAATGCTTGCCAAGTACCACCCTATATGGCTTAACACCCACTTCAACCACCCCAACGAAGTGACAGCAGAGAGCCGCCGCGCATGCGAGATGCTCGCCAATGCCGGTATCCCTCTCGGCAACCAGAGTGTGCTGCTTCGCGGCGTAAACGACTGCGTATATATACAGCGCGAACTGGTGCACGAATTGGTAAAAATGCGTGTTCGCCCGTACTACCTCTACCAGTGCGACCTGAGCATGGGTCTGGAGCACTTCCGCACCCCGGTGTCGAAAGGCATAGAGATAATAGAAGGTCTGCGCGGACACACGTCAGGCTACTGCGTGCCCACGTTTGTTGTAGATGCTCCGGGCGGAGGCGGCAAGACACCAGTAATGCCGCAATACGTAATATCGCAGTCGCCGGGCCGCGTAGTGCTGAGGAACTTCGAAGGCGTAATAACCACCTACACCGAGCCGGAGGACTACAAGAACGAGTGCCACTGCCCCGCATGCGAGGCAGAGCGCAAGCGCAAAGTGGACGCAGACAAGGCTGTGGACGGAGTTATATCGCTGCTTGAAGGCGAGCGCATGAATATTGAGCCTGCGCACCTGAAACGCCACGAGCGCAACGCTGCGCGCAAACAATAGGCTATGGACTTTATTGAGGCACTGCTGCACACCAGGAGCTGTTCGGTTGTCGGACTGGAGAAGAACACAGGCAAAACCGTATGCCTGAACTATATACTCCGCCACCTTCCACTTACGGCGCGTGTGGCAGTGACCTCGATAGGGATAGACGGCGAAAGCAAAGACCAGGTAACCGGCACAAAAAAGCCGGAGATAACCCTGCGCAAAGGCATGGTATTCGCCACCTCCGAAAAGCACTACCGCATGCGGCACTTAGTGTCGGAGATACTGGACGTGAGCAACGAGCGCACGGCATTAGGGCAATTAGTGACAGGGCGCGTGCTGACAGAAGGCAAAGTAATGCTATCCGGACCGGGTTCGACGGCAAGCATCAGACGCTGGATGAAAGAAGCGGAGCCATACGCCGACCTCGTGATAGTGGACGGGGCATTGAGCAGAATGAGTCTGGCCTCGCCTGCAGTGAGCGAGTCGATGGTGCTGGCAACAGGCGCAGCCTACTCCGCCAACATCGACACACTGGTAAAGAAGACTGCATACGTAGTGGAACTGATAAACCTGCCAAAGGCGGATGAGGAAGAAGAGGGGGCAGAAGAGAGGATAAGCATGGACGGAGCAGTGACAGACCGCGTGTTAGAAGGAATAATGAACAAAGCGGAGAACAACGGGAAGGAGCTTGTGATACAAGACTTTACGAAAGTATTTGCAGACCCGATGGTGTGGCACCGCTTTACCAAGAGCCACCATGTGTATGTACGCCAACGCAGCAAGTTACTGGCCGTGACAGTAAATCCGACCGCGCCCAACGGCATGGTGCTTGACTCGGACAAACTATGCGAGCGGCTGAGCGAGGCAATAAACCTGCCGGTGTACGACCTTATGAAACAATGAAACTGAAAGACATCATATCTACCCCCTGCGGACTCCGCTATATGGCGGACGCACTTGACATACAGTCGGGCGTGGCGCGCCGCATGCTGATAGAGCAGGAGATGATGACAGAGGCGGAGACAATCAGCGCATACTACGACACACTGAAGCAATACAGGGACACGGTTGCACAGACAAGCAACATGATTGACGTGAAGAACCTGCAGTTCAGGCTTACAGGACTGAAGGACCTGCACACCACCCTGCTCAATCTGGAGGCAGGGCATACGCTGGACGACATAGAGCTGTTCGAGGTGAAACACCTTGCCATGCTGACAGCAGAGACCGCCAAACAAGCAGCAGCACTGCAACTGCCCGCCGCACTGCCCGACCTTGAGGAGGTGGTAAGGCTGTTAGACCCCGAAGGACTGCGCATCGCCACGTTCTATGTATATGAGGCCTACAGCGACAAACTGCGCAGCCTTCGCAGCGCACTGGAGAAGAATCCGACTGACGAACAGATTTTCAACCAAGTGCAGGAAGAAGAACTGCGCATCAGGCAGCAGCTGAGCCATGAGCTCCGTCCGCATGCAGGCATGCTGCGCACGGCGCAACAGACAATGGCAGACATAGACATAATGCTGGCAAAAGCCCTGCAAGCCCACCGTCTGTCACTCTGCTTCCCGCAGACAGGGACGGAAACGACGCTGACAGAGATGTGGAATCCGGAAGTGGAAGAGGCCCTGCGCCAAAAAGGAAAGACCTACCAGCGCAACTCCATACACTTCGGCACGGAGCCGACCATACTGACAGGCTCCAACATGGGAGGAAAGACGGTGGTGCTGAAGACCGTGGGACTATGCCAATATCTTATGCAGTCGGGCTTCGGAGTGCCGGCAGCGCAAGCAGTGATGGTGCCAAGAGAGGAGATATTCTGCTGCATGAGCGACGGTCAGTCGGTAGCAGAAGGACTCAGTTCCTTTGCCGCCGAGATGCGTGGAATTGACAGCGTGATACGCGCCGCACGCAGCGGCAGAAACATACTTGCCCTGATAGACGAACCGGCACGCACCACCAATCCGACAGAAGGGACAGCCCTTGTGTCTGCACTGGTTGAGGTACTGAAGGGCACCGGCATAAGCGTCCTGATAGTGACACATTATACAATTAACGCGCACGCATGCCCGTGCCTGCGCGTGCGAGGGATAGAAAACGGGGCAATGGACTATGAACTTATACCCGCCCAAGAAGGCGAAGTGCCTCACGAGGCTCTGCGGATAGCCGAGCAACTGGGCATAGACGAAGAATGGATAGAGAAAGCAAATAAACAAATCTGATATATGGAAAGCAAATTAGGATTGGACTTTCAGAAAGTGGAGTATGCACGCAGCCTTGCCAAAGGCATAGCCACTGATGTACAGTCGTTTGTGGAGCAGTACACGACAGTGGCAGTGGAACGCACTCTGTGCCGTCTGATGGGCATTGACGGAGTAGATGCCAACGACGTACCGCTACCCAATGTCGTTGTGGACACACTAAAAGAAAAAGGAGTATTGAGCGAAGGCGCATTGTTCTTCATAGCCAATGCCATGATAGCCACCGGGCTCTGTCCGCAGGAAATAGCAGAGCGTCTCGGCAAAGGCGAGCTGGATATAACCAAAGTGGTGACACGCGACCAGAAACGCATAGCCGATGTACTGCAACCCGTGATAGACAGCAGCATGGAACGTATCCGCCAGCGCAGGCAGCGCCGCGAGCACTACCTGGAGACCATCGGCGAGGGTCCGAAGCCTTATCTGTATATCATAGTGGCGACAGGCAACATATACGAGGACGTGGTGCAAGCACAGGCCGGGGCAAGGCAGGGTGCAGACATAATTGCCGTAATACGCACCACGGGGCAGTCGCTGCTCGACTATGTGCCTTACGGCGCAACAACAGAAGGCTTCGGCGGCACATTCGCCACCCAGGAGAACTTCCGCATAATGCGCAAGGCGCTTGACGAAGTGGGCGAAGAACAAGGGCGCTACATCCGCCTTTGCAACTACTGCTCCGGATTGTGCATGCCTGAAATAGCCATAATGGGCGCTTTCGAGGGATTGGACGTGATGCTGAATGACGCACTTTACGGCATTCTGTTCCGCGACATAAACATGCAGCGCACACTGGTGGACCAGTATATGTCGCGCATAATCAACGGATTTGCGGGCGTAATAATCAACACAGGCGAAGACAACTACCTGACCACAGCCGATGCCGTGGAAGCAGCCCACACAGTACTTGCCAGCGACCTCATCAACGAACAACTGGCCCTCATGGCAGGACTGAAAGAAGAGCAGATGGGACTGGGGCACGCCTTTGAGATGGACCCGATGCTTGAGAACGGGTTCCTGCTGGAACTGGCGCAGGCACAGATGACACGTGAGATATTCCCCAAAGCGACACTGAAGTACATGCCCCCCACCAAGTTTATGACAGGAAACATCTTCAGGGGGCATATACAGGACGCACTGTTCAACATGATAGGCATCTGGACGCACCAGGGCATACAGCTTCTCGGAATGCCGACGGAGGCCATACATACGCCCTTTATGAGCGACCGCTACCTGAGCATAGAGAACGCCAAATACATCTTCAACAACATGCACAGCATAGGCGAAGAGATGGAGTTCCGCGAAGGCGGAATATGCCGCACCCGTGCAGCGGAAGTGCTCGGCAAGACCATAGACCTGCTTGAAGAACTGACCAAAGAAGGGCTGTTCACAGCTCTTGAAAAAGGCATATTCGGCGATGTAAAACGCCCGAAGACCGGCGGCAAAGGCCTGCAGGGAGTAACCCTGAAAGGCGCAAACTATCTGAACCCGTTTGTTGAACTTATGAAAGGAAAACGATAATATGAGCGAAGGACTGTACAGCATGGAGGCAAAGGACTTTGACAAGACTTTGGACCTCACCAAGATAAAACCCTACGGCGACACGATGAACGACGGGAAGGTGCAACTGAGTTTCACCCTGCCCGTGCCCTGCGGCGCAGAAGCAGTGGAAGCCGCCAAGCAACTGCTGAAAAAGATGGGACTGGAAAATCCTGCAGTGGTTTACTACAAAGAGCTGACAGAAGGATTCACATTCTTCAACTGCTACGGAAGTTGCACACACACAGTCAATTATTCGTCCATATATGTTCCGAAAGTGGAATCGACCACAATGTCGATGCCGGACACCGACCAGTTTATCAGGGAACATTTCGGGCGCAAGATAGTAGTTGTGGGAGCCTCAACCGGAACAGACGCACACACAGTGGGCATTGACGCAATAATGAACATGAAAGGCTATGCAGGGCACTATGGTTTAGAGCGCTACGACATGATAGACGCATACAACCTCGGATCGCAAGTGCCCAACGAGGAATTCATAGCCCGCTGCGTCGAGCTTCATGCCGATGCGATGCTGATATCACAGACTGTGACCCAGAAAGACGTGCACATAAAAAACCTGACCAACTTCATCGAACTGATGGAGGCAGAAGGTCTTCGCGACAAGATGATCTGCTGCTGCGGAGGAGCACGCATAACCCACGAACTGGCACAGGAACTGGGCTTTGACGCAGGTTTCGGCATGAACACATACGCTGACGACGTAGCCTCGTTCATTGTTCAGGAGATGTACAAGCGCGGAATGAAATAGAAAATGGGTCTCACTAAGCATAACATCACCCGAGTCACCTACTAATCACCTACTAATCACCTACTAATCACCTACTAATCACCTACTATAGACAGCGGAACAGTATTGTATATCAAGCGATTAGTCTCAGAAAAAGGTGTGATGTCAAATGCGCGAGCAGCCTGAACTCCCCGCAACCTCCTGATTATAAAGAGGGAAGAGGCACAGTCAAACAACCCAAAACAAAAAATCAATCAACCAAAAACAAAAAACAAAACCCTAACAAAAACCAACAAAAAAACAACCCCCAAACAAAAACCCAAAAAAACGAACTCCAAACAAAAACCCAAAAAAACAAAAAAACTAACCCCAAACAAAAACAAACAAATAAACAAAAACCAAAACAAACAATAAAACCTAAACAAGAACAATAAAAAAATACAATAAAATAAAACAGACAAAAATACAATCAAACAAAACAACATATAGTTATGGAAAAAGAACAAATCAGAGAAGTGATTGCAAGCCGTGCAGCCCGCGAGTTGCATGACGGCGACGTAGTAAACCTCGGAATCGGTCTGCCGACCATGATTCCGAACTATCTGCCGGCAGGTATAACAGTTACTCTTCAGACAGAGAACGGTGCGATGGGTCTCGGTCCGACACCGGAAGCCGGCAAAGAGGACAAGAACCTTGTGAACGCAGGCGGCGGCAATATCACTCTTGTTCCCGGAGCCAGCACCTTTGACAGCGCGACGAGTTTCGCAATCATCCGCGGCGGCCATGTGGACGTGTCGGTGCTCGGAGCACTGCAGGTGGACGAGAAAGGGAACCTGGCCAACTGGATCATACCAGGCAAGATAGCCCCTGGCATGGGCGGTGCGATGGACCTTGTGGTTGGTGCAAAACGCGTGATAATAGCAATGGAGCACACTCAGAAAGGCGCGCCCAAGATTCTGAAAGAGTGCACTTTGCCTCTGACCGCAGCCGGACAGGTGAATATGATTATCACCGAGATGGGTGTCATCAACGTTACACCGGAAGGCTTAGTGCTTGTGGAGAAACACCCAGACTTCACAGTTGAAGAGATTCAGGCAGCGACCGAGGCCAAACTCATCATATCGCCGGACCTGAAAACGATGTTGTAATCAGGAAGCCGAGAGCTGCAAGTTGACTATGAGTTATCAATATCTGAAAACAGAGCTACGCGACAACGGCGTGGCAATACTCACGCTGTCCGCGCCCAAGTCTCTCAATGCTCTGAACTCCGGCATGATAGCCGAGCTGGACGACTATCTGACGCAGATAGACACGGAGCAAGTGCGCGTGCTTGTCATTACCGGCGACGGCGACCGCTCGTTTGTAGCCGGCGCAGACATAAGCGAGATGGCCAACAAGAACGAAGCAGAAGGCCTGGTTTTCGGTCAAAAAGGCGCAGAGGCATTCCGCAAACTGGAGGACCTCCCCATCCCGACGATAGCAGCCATCAACGGCTTTGCACTTGGCGGAGGTTGCGAGATTGCGATGGCCTGCGACATCCGCTACGCCTCAAAAAATGCGAAGTTCGGGCAACCCGAAGTGGGGTTAGGCATTATCCCCGGCTTTTCAGGCACCTACCGCCTGCCCAAACTTGTAGGTCAAGGCATGGCGAAAGAGCTGATATACAGCGGCAAGACCATCAGGTCAGACGAAGCTTTGCGCATCGGTCTGGTGAATGCGGTGTATGAGCAGGAGCAGCTGATGCCCGCAGTGCTGACACTCGCCGAGCAGATACGGAGAAACGCTCCCATCGCCGTGCGTTATGCCAAAGAGTGCATCAACCGCAACTACGACATGGACCGCGCCGACGGACTGGCTATAGAGAACGAACTCTTTGCACGCTGCTTTGCAACAGAGGACCAGAAAAACGGTATGGCGGCTTTCCTCAACAAAAAGGAAGCCACATTCAAAGGCAAATAAAAAACACAAAAAATAAGAATTATGAAGATCTATGTAATCGGGACAGGCACAATGGCGAAAGGCATAATAAAGGCCTTTGCGCAGAAGATGCCTGTAGTCATGAAAAGCCGCACGCAGGCAAGTTTGGACAAGGCAATGGCCTCAATAGAAAAAGGTTACATGAAGCTGGTGGAGAAAGGCAAGATGACCGAAGAGGCAGTCCGCGCCATTCTCGCCAACATCACCACCACCACCGACTATGCAGCTTTTGCAGACGCAGACCTCGTAATAGAGGCCGCAGTGGAGGACATGGAACTGAAGAAAGCCGTTTTCCGCGAGCTTGACACTATCTGCAAGCCGTCAGCCATCTTCGCGACCAACTCTTCCTCTCTGTCAATCACCGAGATAGCTGCAGCCACCTCCCGTCCGGCACAGTTCATCGGCTGCCACTTCTTCAATCCCGCCGACAGGATGGCTCTGGTGGAAGTGATAAACGGGCAACTGACATCAGAAGAAGTAACGAAGACCATCACCGACCTCTGCACGTCCATCGGCAAAACACCTGTGCCTGTGAAAGAAGCCCCCGGCTTTGTTGTAAACCGCATCCTCATCCCGATGATAAACGAGGCGGTGGGCATACTGGCAGACGGCATAGCCTCCGCCGAGGACATCGACAAGTGCATGCAACTCGGAGCGAACCACCCGATGGGCCCTCTTGCCCTTGCCGACCTCATCGGCAACGATGTGAACCTCGCCATAATGGAAGTGCTCTACAAAGAGTTCGGCGACCCCAAATACCGTCCCCACCCGCTGCTGCGCAAAATGGTTCGCGCAGGCCTCCTCGGCAGGAAAACCGGTGAAGGATTTTACAAGTATTAATCAAATTGAAAGACAATACTTTCGCCCTATAAAAAACAAAGAATATGGATTTCAGTTATTCAAACACAGAAGAGTTGTTCCTGCAGATGATCCGGTCGTTTGCGGAGAACGAAGTAAAGCCATTGGCAGCCGAAGTGGACGAGAAAGAGATGTTCCCCGAGGAGACTGTCCGCAAGATGGCCAAACTGGGATTGATGGGCATCCCTGTCCCCAAACAATACGGCGGTGCAGGCGGCACAGTGCAGATGTACATAATGGCTGTTGAGGAGTTGAGCCGCGTATGCGCCACCACCGGCGTAGTGCTCTCCGCCCACACCTCACTCTGCATGTCTCCCATCCTGGAACACGGGACCGAAGAACAGAAGATGAAATATCTGCCGAAACTCGCCTCCGGCGAATGGCTCGGCGCTTTCGGTCTGACAGAGCCTAATGCAGGGACAGACGCAGCAATGCAGCAGACGACGGCAGTGGACGCAGGCGACAAGTGGATATTGAACGGCACCAAGATTTTCATTACCAACGCCGCCAACGCCAATGTGTTCGTCGTAATGGCGATGACAGACAAGTCGAAAGGAGTGAAAGGCATATCCGCCTTTATAGTTGAACGCGGGTTCAAAGGCTTCTCTATCGGCAAAAAAGAACTGAAGATGGGTATCCGCGGCTCTGCCACTTGCGAGTTGATTTTCGAGAACTGCGAAGTGCCCAAAGAGAATCTGCTCGGGCAACCCGGCGAAGGCTTCAAGATTGCGATGAAGACCCTTGACGGCGGACGTATAGGAATTGCATCACAGGCACTTGGCATTGCACAAGGCGCTATGGACGAGACAGTTAAATACACCAAAGAGCGCAAACAGTTCGGCAAATCGATAGCCCAATTCCAGAACACACAGTTCAAGATGGCCGACCTGAAGACCAAAGTGGAGGCAGCCCGTCTGCTGGTTCGCAGCGCAGCCTGGAAAAAAGACATGGGTCTGCCCTATTCAGTGGACGCAGCCATGGCCAAACTCTATGCAGCAGAAACAGCGATGGAGGTGACAACAAAGGCAGTTCAGTTCCACGGCGGCTACGGCTACACACGCGAGTATCCCGTTGAGCGCATGATGCGCGATGCAAAGATTACAGAAATCTACGAAGGCACTTCCGAAGTGCAGCGTATGGTTATTGCCGGCAAACTTTTCAAATAAGGAGGACATATTATGAATATTATAGTTTGTGTAAAACAAGTTCCCGACACCACCGAGATAAAGATAGACCCTGTAAAAGGAACCCTCATCCGCGACGGTGTCCCCTCAATTATGAACCCCGATGACAAAGGAGGTCTTGAGCTGGCTCTCCGCATGAAGGAGACAGAAGGAGCCACAGTAACAGTCGTTTCCATGGGTCCCCCACAGGCCGACCGCATGCTTCGCGAGGCTCTTGCCATGGGTGCCGACCGTGCCATTCTGCTCAGCGACCGCCGCTTTGCCGGCGCTGACACCCTCGCCACATCATACGCCCTGGCAGGGTGCATACGCACACTTGACTACGACCTGATTATCGCCGGCCGCCAGGCCATAGACGGCGACACCGCGCAGGTGGCTCCGGAAATGGCCCAACACCTTGACCTGCCGCAGGTTTCATACGTCATTGACGCAAAAAAGACCGACAAAGGGTTCATCGTCAAGAAAGAGAACGAAGATTGTGTACAGACTCTGGAAGTGGAAGGCAAGTGCGTGCTCACAGTGTTGGCTTCAGCCTTCAAAGCACGCTACATGACCGTAGCCGGCATAATAGACGCTTACAACCGCGAAGTGGAAGTCTGGTCTGCCGACCAGATTGACGTGGAAGAGAGCAAACTCGGACTAAAAGGCTCGCCGACCAAGGTGCACAAATCATTCCCGAAATCGCTGAAAGAACCCGGCGAGGTGTTCGAACTGAGCGAAGAAGAGGCAGTTGAGCTCATCGTAAGCCGCTTGAAAGAGAAACACATAATCTAAGGAGGTATCACTATGGAAAAAGAATATAAAAACGTATATGTCTTCGCCGAGCAACGCAACGGCGTGATTCAAAATGTGGCATACGAACTCCTCGGCAAGGCCAATGACCTCGCCTCCGAACTCGGCCAGAAAGTGGTGGCAGTTCTCCTCGGCGACGGCATAGCCGACAAAGCACAGGATCTCATTGAGATGGGAGCCGATGATGTGGTTGTTATCGACCGTCCGGAGTTAAAAGACTATCTAACCGAGCAATACACTCAGGCAATGAGCCAGCTCATTGACCATTGCGCGCCCCGCATAGTCCTGTTTGGAGCAACAACCATCGGCCGCGACCTGGCACCACGCCTTGCCTGCCGCGTAAAAAGCGGACTGGTGGCAGACTGCACCAAACTCACCATTGAGCCTGACAAAGACGGCAACCTTGATTTCTTCTCCACCCGCCCTGCTTTCGGCGGTAATCTCATGGCGACTATTGTCTGCCCGACATCGCGTCCGCAGATGTCAACCGTCCGCCCCGGCGTAATGCAAAAACGCACCCGCGAGGTAGGTAAAAAAGGCAATATCCAGCGCTTCGAGCCGACATTTGACGCATCGAAATTCAAAGTCCGCCTCATCGAGACCCAGATGAACGACAACAAAGTAGCAGACATAAGCAACGCCAAGATTCTTATCTCCGGCGGACGCGGCGTTCATGACAAAGAGGGCTTCCAGAAACTGCAGGCTCTCGCCGATGTGATGGGCGGCATGGTGTCTTCGTCGCGTGCAATGGTGGATGCCGGCGTAATGGACCACGCCTACCAAGTGGGACAGACGGGCAAGACCGTGCGCCCGAACCTCTATATGGCCTGCGGCATCTCCGGTGCCATACAACACCTTGCAGGCATGGAGGAGTCGCACTACATCATCGCCATCAACAAGGACAAGTACGCTCCCATCTTCTCAGTTGCCGACCTCGGCATCGTGGGTGACCTGCACAAGATTGTGCCCATGCTCACAGAGAGAATAAAGAAAGAGATGGAGAAATAAGAGTCTGTCATTTTTCATAAAAAGAGAGTGTGTCAAGAGTTGTTGTCACACTCTCTTGTATTCTTCTGTGATTTTTATTGCTCCACATGTGCCTATAACAAGCAGACACAAAGAGTCTGCACAATTGTGAAACACGGCGAAACTGCGATACTAAAACAGGAAATCAAGACAAGCAGCTTTCCCAAATATCCCTTTTTATTTTCTTTATTGCCACAAGATTTGTGTGTGTCTGAAAAATCACGTATTTTTGTAACCATTTTGGATTTAATTTATGACCGAAAAGAAATATATTGCAGGCCCCGGCTATAGGCTTTACAAGCGCTATGTGCGATTCATGAATGAAAAACTCATGTATCGGCATATATATTATCTGGGCAAAGAGAACCTGCCGGCATTGGGGGAACCATGTATGATTGTTTCTTGCCATCAAAATTGCGCAAACGACCCGCTGAATATGCTGCTTGGGCTTGAGAACGAGAGCCATCCGTATATTATTGCGCGCGGCAACGTATTCTCATGGCACCCGCTTATTACAAAATTTTTCTTGTGGCTTGGTATGCTGCCTGCTTTCCGGCTGAATTATGACGGTCAGGAATCATTAGGCAAGAACGAAGAAACAATACGTATATCCGGAGGCAAAATGATAGAAGGCAACCGCCTTGTAATGTACCCCGAAGGCACTCATCAGAACAAGCACTGGTTAGGAGAATTCTCATTCGGCTATACCCGCCTGGCATTTCAGACAGCAGAAAAAGACAATTTCCAACACGATATACAGATTGTGCCGAGTGCACATCATTATGCTGATTATTTCGAGTTGCAGACCGACGTATTAATCCGTTTCGGGACTCCCGTTTCTTTGGCCCCATATTACGAGTCGTACAAGACTAAGCCCCGGACCGCCCAACGCGAAGTGAACAAACTTATACGCGGGCAGATAGAGTCAATGATGCTTGACATACGCGATCTGGAGCATTATGAAGAGATAGAGTGGCTACGCAATAGTGAATTTGCCAATCGCTTCTGCCTAACAATGGGGAAAAATCCAGATTATCTGCCGGATAAGTTAGATAGTGACAAGATTCTTTGCGAAAAGATACAATCCACCGATGAGTTCTGGGATGAGATACGCAATATACACCGCGAGGAGGAAAATCTAGGCATCCGCGACACAGATATAGCCGCCGCGACAGGATGGACTCTGACCATTCTAAACATGCTGGTGCAAGTTCTGCTGCTGCCGCTATGGATTGTGTCTCTCTATCCAAATATTTTCCATTACAATATTCACCGTCCGTTTATGAAAACGGACAGGATGTTCACCAACAGCTGGCGTTTTATTATCCCGGTGGTCGTTGGAGTTCCGTTTTTCTTTATACTGACAGTACTGGTTTGCGGTCTCGCATGGGGCTGGTGGTGGCAATCCGCTGTATGGATGTTTCTGGCGACATATCCGCTGGCACTTTTCGCTTTCTACTACTGGAAATGGCTGAAGCACACACGGCAAAGCCTGAAAATACTATGCCATAAAGACCGTATAGACAGTCTGAAAGCACGAAGAGAAAACATATTTGAAAACATTATGAACAAGATACAATGATGAGAAGAGTAGTTATAACAGGCATGGGCATCTGGTCATGTCTCGGCAAATCGTTAGACGAAGTTCGCGACTCGCTCTATAACGGCAAGTCAGGAATCATACTTGATCCTGTGCGTAAAGAGATGGGGTTCCGCTCCGGTTTGACCGCTAAAGTTGATATTCCGGATTTGAAGGGGATTTTAACCCGTTCCCAACGCGCTTATATGCCAGAACAAGCTAAATATGCATATTGTGCGACAGTAGAGGCTCTGCGGAATGCGGGAATAGACCAGGATTATCTGGACAAACATGATGTCGGGCTAATGTATGGCAACGACTCCGCAGTTGATCCTGCTGTAAGAGCCGTAGATACCATCCGCGAGAAACACGACACCACCTTATGCGGCTCAGGTGCTATTTTCCAGTCGATGAACTCAACGGTTACGATGAACCTGGGCACTATATTCCGTTTGCGCGGCATCAACCTGACTGTCAGCGGAGCATGCGCCAGCGGAGCACATGCTATCGGTCTGGGCGCACTTCTGATTCAAACAGGTCTGCAAGATATGGTTGTATGCGGCGGAGCGCAGGAAGTGAATCCGTTCTCCGTCGGATCTTTTGACGGCATCTCCGCATTTTCTATCCGTGAGGATGCTCCGGAAAAAGCCTCACGCCCGTTTGACAGAGACCGCGACGGTTTGGTGCCAGGAGGAGGAGCGGCTACGGTTATCATAGAGGAATACGAACACGCTGTAAAACGCGGAGCACCTATTATAGCAGAGATCCTGGGCTATGGTTTCTCTGCCAACGGTGACCATATTTCCTCACCCAATGTGGAAGGACCGAGCAAGTCGCTCCGTATGGCTATTGAACGCTCAGGAGTAAATATTGACGAAATAGGATACATCAATGCCCACGCTACATCCACACACGTAGGAGACACCAACGAAGCCAAAGCGATATATAATGTTTTCGGGGACCGCCGGATAGAGGTAACCTCCACAAAATCACAAACCGGACACGAGATGTGGATGGCCGGAGCAAGCGAAATAATCTACTCTATGCTAATGATGAAGAATGACTTCATAGCAGCTAACATAAACTTCGAGAACCCGGACGAAGACAGTGCCAAGCTACTCATTCCTAACAGACGCATAGAAAAGCATTTTGACACCTTCCTGAGCAACAGTTTCGGGTTCGGAGGCACTAATGCCACACTTATTGTAAGAAATATTAAATAATTATATTATGGAAAAACAAGAATTAATTGAAAAAGTGAACTCTGTACTGGCAGAGGAGTTTGAAGTGGAAGAATCCATCATTACCCCTGAAGCAAACATCAAAACAACACTGCAGCTTGACAGTTTGAGCCTTGTGGACATGGTTGCACTGATTGAAAGCGAGTTCGGTGTGAAAATTTTACCGGCAGACCTCGCAAAAGTGCAGACCTTTGAAGCTTTGTATGACTACTTGGCTGAACGGGTGTGATTTTTCGCGGAGAAGAAATATATCAACTAATCCCGCAACGTCCGCCTATAGTTATGGTGGACGTTGTGTGGTCTGCCACTGAGACGGAAGCAGAAACGGGGCTGACGATTGCGTCAGATAATATTTTCGTAAAAGACAGTCTGTTCAGCGAACCGGGGTTGATTGAACATATTGCACAGTCGGCTGCTGCCTTTGCAGGATACGGAACATTCGCACGAGGGGAGAGTCCGAAGTTAGGATATATCGGTGAAATAAAAGATTGCATTATAAACTGTTTGCCTGAGGTTGGAAGCGAGTTAAGGACTCATATACAATTGGTTATAGAAGTGGGCAGCATACGTCTTATAAAAGCAGAAGTACGTGTTGGTGAAAAGATTGCGGCTACATGCCAGATGAAGATTTTTCTGAAGGATGATTGATGACTATTTTACCATATTGCGTTGTTCTCCCGACAGCCGTCTCAAAGGCAAGGTCCGCGTCAGGTTGAATCCGGATTGCACAGTGTATGCCGGTCATTTCCCGTCCGAGCCGGTTTCTCCCGGAGTATGCAACATAGAGATGGTCCGCCAATGTGCAGAACTGGTTCATAATCATACGCTGCGTATCAACAGTATCAAGCAATGCCGTCTGACAACCCTTATGACACCGCTTTTACATCCACAGGCGGATGTAAACATTGATATGCAGGCAAAAGAAGACGGGTATTACAGGCTTGTTGCCGCCATCGGCGAAGGAGAGAGCGTGTATTTGACGCTTAAGGCAGACGTAAGCGATGTCTGAACGGGTAGTGATTATAGGAGCAGGATTAGGAGGACTGCAATGTGCCTATATCCTTGCGAAGAACGGTATGCAAGTCACCGTTCTGGAGCAAGACATCCATATTGGCGGCTGTCTTCAGACATTCCGCCGCGGCACTACTCTTTTTGACACCGGTTTTCATTATGTAGGAGGACTGCGTGAAGGCGAATCCCTGCATCCGCTATTCCGCTATTTCAATCTGCTGCACCTACCCTGGCAGATGCTGGATGAGGATTGTTTCGACGAAGTCGTCATAGGAAAACGCCGTTTTGCGTATGCTACAGGACACGAGAGATTTGCCGAGACGTTGGCTGCCGCATTTCCGGCAGAAAGGGATTCTTTACGCACATATACGCACTTTCTGAAAGAGGTTGGCAATCACATTTACGATGCTTTCCTACCTCGCGAGGCGGCTGATTTCTACTCATCTTCGCTATTTGCACGCTCTGCTTATGAATATTTGACCAACACCATCCGCGACCCGTTGCTCAGACAGGTGCTATCAGGAACATCGCTGAAGATGGAGCTTAACAGAGACACTCTGCCTCTGTATGTCTTTGCCCAGATCAACAACTCATACCTGCAAAGCGCATGGAGACTGCGTGGAGGCGGACAACAGATTGCCGACAGCCTGGCTGCAAACATCCGCTCAATGGGAGGAGAACTTCGTATGGGAACTCCCGTTACAGATATAGAGGAACATGAAGGCAAGGCTGTGGCAGTACACACCGGAAACGGAGAACGGATAGAAGCAGATATTGTCATTGCCGATATCCATCCGCAGGAGGTATTGCGCCTCTTGGCAGATTGCCCTTCGGTACGTAATATCTATAAGCGGCGGATACAGTCTTTAGAGGATACATGCGGCATGTTTACAGCCAATATACGCCTCAAAAGCGGCATACTCCCATATGAGAACAAGAATATATTCGTCCATCGTCCGGATGCCGACTTGTGGCATCCCGTTACAACACAGACCGACAGTGTCATGATCAGTTTCTATCCGGACAAGGATGCGATTGACCTGCTTACACCCATGCGTTGGGCGGATGTCGCCAAGTGGGCGGACAAACCGCAAGGATGGAGAGGGGAGGACTACGTAGATTACAAAAAGCAGAAGGTGGAACAATGTCTGCAGCTTATTGAACATCGCCTGCCGTCATTGCGCAGTGCTATAGACCATATTTACACCTCGACACCGCTTACGTATTATCGTTATACGCATACGCATGAAGGCTCCGCTTTCGGCATTAGGAAAGACTGGCGCTCGCCGCTAACCACTGTACTTACTCCCAAAACACCTCTACACAACGTGCTGCTCACAGGGCAAAACCTTAATCTCCACGGATTGCTCGGTGTCTCTATGACATCGGTCTTCACTGCAGCACAAGTGATTGGTTTTGAAACTATAACTAAAGAGTTGAACACTTAAAACAACAGAATATGAACTATGCATTAGTTACCGGTGCCAGCCGGGGAATAGGACGTGCTGTTGCACTGCGATTGGCAAAAATGGGCTACAATATTATTATCAATTATCAGTCTAACGAACAAGCTGCCCTCGAAACCCTTGCACTTGTGCAAGAGGCCGGAACTGAGGGAGAACTGCTCAGGTTCGATGTCAGCAGCCGTGAGGAAGCGGTGGCAGCCATTGAGAAATGGCAAAGCACCCACCCTGATGAATATATCGATGTCCTGGTCAATAATGCCGGAATACGGCGTGACAACCTGCTGATTTGGATGGAGCCGGAAGATTTCGAGCGTGTGCTCTCTACCAACTTGCATTCCTTCTATAATGTCACACGTCCGCTTTTGCAGCCGATGATACGCCATAAGCACGGGCGTATTATCAACATCGCCTCACTGTCCGGCCAAAAAGGGCTCCCCGGACAATGCAACTATGCTGCCGCAAAAGGAGGACTCATAGCCGCCACAAAGGCTTTGGCTCAAGAGATTGGCAAAAAGAGTATTACTGTCAATGCCGTTGCACCCGGATTTGTCAGAACAGAGATGGTAGAAGGACTTGACGAAGCTGAACTGAAAAAACAGATTCCACTCAACCGCTTTGCCGAAGCCGACGAAGTGGCGGCCGTTGTTGCATTTCTGGCTTCGGAGGATGCAGCATATATAACCGGCGAATGTATCAGTGTTAACGGAGGGTTGTACACCTAAAGCAATCTCCTTCTGCGATGAAGTATCTGTACCGTTATTTCCGGCAGCATAAACCGCTCTTCATAAGTCTGGTACTTAGCTGCATGGCTGTTCTCGTCGGGCTGAGTCTGCAATGCCGGTTCGAAGAGAACATCTTCCAACTACTGCCTGAGACAGACAATGAGACCTATCGTGTGACCTTCACTAATCTCAAACTGAAGGACAAGATTTTTGTGCAGGCAGTCTCTGCCGACAGCACAGTCTGCCTCCCTGCCCAAGCACTGGCAGAGGCTTTGGATTGTTTCATGGCCGGCGTAACGGAGGCTACTGCAGAACGACATTCTGTTCTCCACACCTTCTCTGCTGTAGATCCGATGCTGATTATGGATGCTGTGGACTATGCTGCAGCACATTTCCCTGCGTATTTGGATATGGACTCCGCAGCACTGGATACCCTTTGTTCCACCGAACATATCCGCCGCCAGATACACACCTATCAGGAGTTACTGGATACGGATCTTGGAGAGAATTTCTACAATGCCATGTCGTATGACCCATGCGGCATGGTCTATAGCAGTTTGGGCGGTTTTATCCCTACCGACGGTGCTTCTTCGCGATTCAGCCACGACCATCTCTATTCTGCCGATGGCAAAGTCTGCTTCGGGTTCATAACTCCGTCTTTCGGCACCGACAACTCTCGTGAAGCGAGCCGTCTGATTTCCGTAATGGAGGAAGTCCGCGATGAAGTAAGAACATTGTACCCAGGTGCGGATATTCTCTTCCACGGCTCGATAGTCCTGTCAGGAGGTAACAGCCGACGCATGCATACCGACATCTATGTTACGGTTGGCGTGGCTATGCTGGTTATCCTTCTGCTGCTGACATTCTGCCTCAAGCGCCCGTCATATATCCTCCTTGCCGTTTGCGCTTTGGGAACAGGGGTGCTGCTTGCCCTTGCCGTGCTGTTTGTGGCGCAAGGGGGAATGTCGCTTATGAGTCTCGGCATAGGTGCTATCGTCCTCGGAGTCGCTTTCAGCTACGTGCTGCATGTGCTTGTCCACTATATATACACAGGGGATGCCGACTTCACGCTTGCCGAACAGACACGCCCTGTACTTCTTGGCTCTCTCACTACTATCGGAGCATTCACAGGTCTGCTCTTTACCCAATCGCGCCTGCTAAGCGATTTCGGTTTCTTCGCGCTGTTGGTTATTGTAGGAACCACCCTATTCTCACTCATCGTCATTCCTCATCTGCTGCCACGCAACTACACACCTAACAGATTAGCTTTCCGCCTGCTGGAACGCGCAAACGCATACCCCATACACCACAACAAACCGGTCTTTGTCCTCACTATGGCATGGGTACTGCTATGCCTCTGTTTCTCCGGCAGATATACGTTTGACAGCGATTTGCGCCATATCGGCTATACCTCACCCGACTGCGCTGAAGCACAGGCTTCATGGAAACGGCATGTGGACGAAGGCTACGACAAACTGTATTTCGCCTCTGTTGCGCCGTCTCTTGAAGAAGCACTTCAGGCTTTGCCCGTAATGGAGCGGACATTGGACAGCTTCCGCTCCGAAGGGCTCGCGAAGCAAGGCATGAACATTTCTGCCTTGATGCCTTCACTCGCCCAACAGACAGAACGATTGACAGCCTGGCAGAATTATTTCTCCGAAAAGAGGCAGGCACAGGTGTGGAGCAACGTTTGTTCCGCATGTGCCGCCGAGAATACAGATCCTGCCATGTTCATGCCCTTCCGTGACATGATGGCTGCTACGGCTGCCCCCGAACTGCTAACCGAGGCGGCTATCCTGCCTCCGGAAATAACGGAGAACATAACAGAGCAGGCCGACGGACTGGTGCTTGTCTATTTCCCCGTAAAAGCGACTCCGGACAACATGCCCGCTGTAAGAGATTGCATGGCGGCGCAAAACGGATGCATGCTTATGGATCCATACTACTACACAACCGACCTTGTTGAACTGATTCATAGCGACTTCAACCTTATTATGATTGTCAGTTCAATCTTCGTTTTCTTGCTTCTGCTGCTCACTTACCGCAACTTATGGCTCACGCTGATTGCACTATGCCCAATGGTACTCTCCTGGTACACGGTGCTTGGGGCTATGGCACTCTTCGGACAGCCGTTCAACCTCGTCAATATCATTGTCTCATCATTCGTATTCGGCATTGGCGTTGACTATTCCATCTTTATTCTCGAAGGCTTGCTCAAGGGCAACGATAACAACCCTACCATGCTCTATAACAAGACTGCTATAACTCTCTCGGCGGCAATCTTGCTCATCTGCATGTTTATCCTCGGCTTCGCAAAGCACCCTGCTGTCAGCAGCATAAGTTTTGCTTCTGTCGTAGGCATGCTTACCACTATCTTGCTCTCCTACACACTCGAACCAAACTTGTATCAACTATACCAACATATCAAGAACAGAAAGAAATGAAAAGGACTACTCTTTTAATAACTCTGGCAACTGTTGTTTTGACCACATTCAGTTCGTATGCACAAGAGACAGCACTGCTCTCCGGAAAGCAGTATTCATTCACGGAAACCAAAGTCATACCGAAGATGAATAAGACTTCCGTCCGCAAAGGACTAATGGTCTTTGTCGCGCCAGACATACTGACCATGGATTATTCGCAGCCTGCCGGCGACTACACGCATATCACTTCCGACTCCTTTGAGGTTTCCAAGAATGGCAAGGTGCAGCATTTTCCGATGAACAATCCCAACCATCGCATGGCAATCTTCCGCACTACACTGCTCTACTGTCTCGGAGGAGAACTTGACCGCGCGGCAGAACTCAATCATGCCGGCAAAGCATGCTCCGTAGAAAAGGGGAAACGCATCTGTACACTCACCGTTGAAAAGGCCGCCCCGCGTGACATAGCACAGATACAACTCCTATACGATGCCCAATCCAAAGCCCTCATCTCGCTTACTCTAACCGAAGGCAGCGGCAACTACACAGTCTATAATCTTACGGAATAGCCCCTACCCTCTTAATGACATATTCCTGTACTGACCGGCACTCATGCCAAGATGCTGTTTCACATATTTGCAGAAGAAACTCAGACTCGGAAAATTCATCTGTACACATATTTCCTTGGCACTTTTGTCGGTCTGCCGAAGCAACCTCTTTATTTCTTGCACGCACACACCCTGTATGACTGTCTGAGCCGGTCTGCCGGCAACTGCATTGCACGCGACAGAAAGATATTTGGGACTTACAGCCAAGCGGTCGGCATACCATTGCACTTCCCGCTCACGCCCTTTAGTTTCATCAAGCAGCTTGATGAAATCGCGGAACAATATTCCCTGCCTACCGTGTTTTGGTTCTTTTACAGGTGTCTTCACGCTGTCTTCCAGCCAATTGAGCAGTTCGTAAATAGCTGCCTGGACAAAGATGCGGCGGATATTCTCACTCAACCCGGAGCGATTGTCATCAATGTATAGATGAAACAGGCGATTGAACAATTGTCCCGCTTCCTGCTGACGTTCATCCAAATGAACAACAGGATGCTGAAGCATATATTTCGATTTCTCCCACCACTTGTTGTCCTCACGCATACACATGTAGAATATATCGTCCAGCGCGTGCTTGCGTATGGCTATCACTATACACTGCATATCCGGCGAGCGCATATAGTTGCCGATGATTAAATCCGGTCGGCAAAGCAGCAAGTCATCTGAACCTATAAGATACTGCTGCTCATTGATTTCTATTTGCATCTTTCCGCTCTTGCAATGAATCAGCAACGAGCAGTCGTTCACCTCGCTAAAGCGGGTCAGCATCTCGTCCAGATTTTCAGAAAAGGTTATGTCGTCATTCAGCATAATTGTCAAATTTACCGCAAATATACTGCAATTATTTCATTTATGCAAACTTTCCGCCATAAGATTTTCCACCATTCCCCGTCAGCACCTCGCCAGCGGGAAAGTAGCGGGAAAGTAGCGGGAAGATAGCGGGAATAAATTATGCCCGTCTTGACCACTCAAGCCTTGAGCCATTCATACCTTGCTACAGAATAAAGAGGCAGTAACGGAATCAGTATCGGCGTTTTCTTAACGTATGCCTGATATTCAGGGTCATTGCCATAGGCGGCGTTCTGCCGCAACTCCAGCCTGCGGGCACCGCTGAACATAACAAACACAATACCTGCATATCCGACAGCCACTATCAGCCATTGCCACCATGTCAGCCCCGCACCTATGGCACTGAGCAGCACTCCTGTCCAGATGGTCACTTCGCCCAAATAGTTAGGGCAGCGGACAAGACGATACAAACCAGTATCTACAAACCGCTTCGGATTGCGTTTCTTCGCGGCGGCTTTCTGGGCATCGCTGATGCTTTCCAACAATATACCGCACAGCACTACACCGGCACCTATCCATGCCCATAACCCATTGTCATGCGGGGCGTTTGCCAAGCGGAAGGCCACAGGACTCACCTGCGCCACATACAGCAGCGCACAGAACAGCCAAATCATAATCATCACGCCGGCAGGTTTCTTCTCCGAATGCCCCTCGCCGTATAGAATCTTGCGGTAGCCCACTGCCTTGCGCTCACGCAACAACAGATAAGTTCCGAGCCGGATACCGAAGATAAACAGCAGCACCAGCATTGCCACAGCCGGAACACTGAGGCTTGCGTGGTAGAGAATACCCATAGTCACCGCCAAAGCTGCAATGCCGTAACCGTAACCGAGACTGAAAAAATACACAAAGTACTTCCATCCTACTGCGGACACCGCCAGTGCCACAGCCAAAAGAATCAATAAGTCAATCATATAATTTTGTTTTTGTTATGTAAATGCATACTAATAATCAGCGTATATATACCCCTCCATATATAAGGCAAAAAAAGCACTAAATCTATCACCTTAAAAGCGACTTTTTTTCATCTTTTTTGCTTTTTTCATTTTTTTTGCACTTTCATTTATCTTCCTTGCTTCTATAGCACTAGCATCCCCCAACTCCGTGCGCTCTACCCGCGCTTGCGTGGGGTCATTATTCGAAATGACTAACTCGCCCAACAACGGCTCACGCGACGGAATCGTCAGCGTGATATGATAGATGCCGGCACCCTTCCATGCAGTCCGCGGCTCCTGCCAATGCCATGTGTCGTGATTGGTGGGCATTTAGTTGTCTTCTATCAGTCCTCTTTCTTCATCTGTCAGACCGTATAGGTCATAGACGCGGGAATCGATTTCTGCATCTGTGGCAGCGAGGGCGGAGGTGAGTTCGGAGCAGGCGGCTTTGTATTGGGTAAAATACTCTTCCCATTCGTCCTGCTGAACCAAAGAAAGTTTGATTTTCTGTTTCTTGAGCTCGGCAACAAAGCCTGCAAAATCCAACGTATCAAAGGTCTCCAGCGTGCTTGTAATCTTCACCTCCGGCATATTGTCCTGCAAGCGTCGCAAGAACCGCGCACGCTTGGCTTGCAGGTCTTTATTCAAAGAGAGCATGCGGTCGGCAAGGTCAATAAAGGGCTGCTGGTCGGGACATTCGGGGATAGGGAATTCTTTACAATTAGCGATAAGTATTTTTTGAAACAACTCTTTTTCTAAATCTAAGTACCTATACTTGTGATAAAAATTCATAAGTTTAGAGTCAAGAATTGTCAATATATACTTAGGAGCATACTCTTTATGAGGAATAATCCCAAATCCTATTTGCGTAAAATAGAGCGGACTTTCTGTATATCCAGCGTATATTCTTAACGGATTTCCAGAAACAATTTGTCTTACTATTATGCGAGGTTCTGTAAAGAAACGTTCCTCACGAGGAGCACCAAGCCATTCTCCATATTTGATATATTCTTTTACCTTTTCTGAAACAAAGTAGCGGACTACATTTTCCCCTGCAATTAATGGTTTGCAGGTTTCATCTTCAATGGTTGTTGTGTGAAACCGCCTATTCTTTATAACATCTTCCGAGTGCCCTTTGTATTTATCATAAGGGGTTATGCCCAATGTAAAGTCAGCAATGTTGCCCAATATGTTATGGTTTCCTTTTATTTTCGTTAAAAGTGAAAGAATCTCACTATTTACATATATATTATAAGAGCAATCATCATTAGCTTTCCATGTGGATTTGTGTATTTTTTTAGAGAATTCTTTCGTTACTTCTGAAATATGAGCATTTTTATCATAAATCGTTGCACTCAAATCCTCTGTCTTACTACATTTTTTTAATGCAAATATTATAGTTTCTACTTTCGCAGCCTCAAAGACATCATCAGGCAATTTCACTAAATCGTATAAATCATCAATAATTAGTTTACGCAACTTAGTATATGAGGAGTTTTGCAGCATAGAATTAGGATTTATATATGATAAGAATCCCTCTTCTTTTGTCAATTTATATCCTTGTTCAATAAAACTTGAATACAGATTTATACGATTTTCCGAAGTGACATAGTGTTTAAACAAATATGCAGCTTGCGTACTTTCCATTTGTTTTATGTCAACATACGGCGGATTGCCGATGACGATGTCAAAGCCACCTTTGGCGAAGACTTGCGGGAACTCGGTTTGCCAGTTGAAGGCTTTTTCTCCGGCGATTTCAGGGTCGGAGATAAGCGAGTTGCCGCATTTGATATTGTTATTCAGCGAGGAGAGTTTGCGGTGCGGTTTGGCGGTACGCAGCCACAAAGCAAGTTTGGCAATCTCCACACTTTCTTCGTTGATGTCCACGCCGTATAGGTTGTTTTCGAGGATGCTGTTTTCTACACCGGGGAACTCAATGGTAGAGCCGGTCAGTTTGGCTTCCATCTCGTCAATCAGTTTGTGCTCCGCCATGAGGAACTGGAGTGCGGCATTGAGGAAAGCGCCCGAACCGCAGGCAGGGTCACATATAGTGATGGACAATAGCCATTCGCGGTATTGCGTCAGTTGGTCCAGAAGGCGTTTCTTGGTTGCCGTCTGGCGGTTCTTGTCCGCAAAATACTCCTGTTCGTCAATACCCATTTCGGCTTTCTTTTCCGCACAAAGTTTGCCAACTGTGTTCTCTACTATATATTTGGTGATATACTGCGGTGTGTAGAAAACACCATCGCGTTTGCGTTTGGATACCACCTCTCCCCGTCCCTCTCCCAGGGAGAGTGTGTCGGCATTGATCCGGGCAGTTACTTCTTCTATCTCGCTGAGGGAGTTTTCGAAGATGTGCCCGAGGATATTGACATCGACCTCTGTGCTGTAGTCATAGTCCGCCAGTTTGCGTGTGAAGCGCGCCAATAGTTCATCGCTGATGTTGAGGCTGTCAAGGACTTCATCGGGTTTGAAGAGCCCGCCGTTGTAAGCAAAGATTTCATATTTCTTACCTTGCCAGCCGGTGTTCATATAACCGAAATACTTCTTTATGCGGTCGTATAGCGGCACATAGGCATCCATTTCTTTGAGTTGCTCCCACTGGTTAAGAATCTCCACCATGGAGTTGGGCGGCAACAGTCCGCTGTCCTCGGCAAAGAAGATAAAGAGCAGCCGGTCAAGCAGTTTCTGTGTTTTTTTGAAAAGGCACAGGACCTCCGCAGGCGAACTATTCTCCGTCGTGTTATGTTTGAGGATATCCGCGAATATCTCACTCTTGAAAGCCGAATAGTCTTTGTAGAGCTGCAAGGTTATTTGGTCCTCGTTGCTGACACTGTCTGCTTTGGCTTTAAGCGGTTTGTCGGCTTGGATATTAGCCCATGCGAGACAGAAATAGAGGAGCCTGAATTGGTCCTCGCTCAAGGCAAACAAGTTCCACTCGATGTTTTCGACAGCATTGTCGATATAGAAACGCAGTTTCTCGAAATTGGATATGACTACGTATTTAGTGTCCTTATGCTGGCTCTTGTAACCGAAAGCCTGCCGCTCGACATGGCTGAGGTCGGTGGTTTTATGGTCTTTGAGTTCGATAACTCCGATGACCTTTCCGTCACGCAGAATAGCGCCGTCCGCCTTCTTGGCATCGGTCTCGTTCTTCTGCTCTGTGATGAGGTTGTAGCCGGGTGTGGGGTTGAGGGTATAGCCGAGGACTTTGACGAAGAGTTCACGGAGGAAGCCCTCCTGGAACTGCTCTTCTTTGGACGCACGGATATTCTCCTGAACAGCAGGGTTGAGGAAATAGGACTTGTACTGCTCCCACGCACGGCTTAGTTGTTCCGTGTCAAGCAATGCGAGGTATTTTTTGATAACGCTATTTTGAAAAAACATGGTACAGGTGTTTTTCTATATTTCTGTTATTCTCATTATTCTTTCTGCGGGAATTTTAATAACGGCAAAGACCTACCGATTATTTGTGTCTCGTTTTTATTGCGGGTGCGGGGAGGGACGGAGGGAGGCGGAGAGGAGGCGGGGGGAAGGGATGCGGGGAGGGGGAAGGAGTTAATCAAGGAGAAGCACCCAGAGGATGCCTCTCCATCGATATCAATATTTGCCGAGAGAAACTCCGACATGGAGGCGCGGCCCGCTCGGACGGACGAAGTTGCTCCACTGCACCGTCTCGCCGAGGTTGATGCCATTGCCGGCACTGCCAAAAGGCAGCATATAGTCAAGTTTCAGAGTGAGCGCCACACGAGAAGTGAGCAGGAACTCTACAGCGAAATAGGGGTCAAGGAGAAAGAAGGGAGTTTTGGTGTATGAGGCGTTATAGACCACCTCCTCGCCGCCAGTTACCTGCTCCGCGTCAGATGGGACGTAGAGGCGTTTGGTTTCGCCTCCGCCTATAGTAAGCCCCAGCATGGGCACGACTTTCCCGAGTTTCCAATACACATCGCACAGCGCCGCTCCCCAACCTGAGCGCATCTGGCTTCCGGACCTCATCAGAGGCATGGTGCTGACTCCTCCCTCTGCGCCGAGGTGGATATGGTTGATGAGGTGGAGACGCAGCATGCCGCTTATACCAATTGCCGCGCCGTCGCGGGGCAGGTCCTTAAATCCGCTAAAGGTCTCTTTCAGCGAGCCGTTACGGAACAACTCGTTTGGTGACTGCGAGAAGAGATAGCCCAAGTGTACAGCCACGCCTCCGGAGTAGCCGGTGAGAACACCTCCGCTTTTTTTGCTTTCGGCAGCAGTGGTGTTGTCCTGCGCCTGTTCTTCGGCTGCGACCTTGAGAGCCGGCAGCATGGCTGCAACCAGCAGCATTGCGAGCAATCGTTTCATAATCTGTGCTTTTGCGGTTTATTCAGGAAAGTTTATACAAGCGAGAAAGCCACGTCCATCATCTGTGTGAAAGTGTTCTGCCGCTGCTCGGCGGTGGTGGCTTCTCCGGTGAGTATATGGTCGCTGACCGTGCATATAACCAGTGCTTTTTTGCCAGCTCTGGCGGCGTTCATATAGAGTGATGGAGCCTCCATTTCGTCTGCGAGCACGCCCATTTTGGTCCAGTTGTTCTTGCGCTCGTCCTCGCAGTAGAAGAGGTCGGTGGAGAAGACGTTGCCTACATGGTATCTGTAGCCGAACCTCTCGCACGCGTCCACAGCCCCGCGCACCAGCCCGAAGTCCGCTATAGGCGCGAAAGAGCCGGGGAGGTTGTATTGTGAGGCATAGCAGCTGTCGGTGCAACTGCCCATGGCAATTACCAGGTCGCCGAGGTGCACGTGCATCTGCCTTGCCCCGCACGAGCCGACGCGGATGATGGTATCCACGTCATAGAAGTTGAAGAGTTCGTAGGTGTAGATACCGATGCTGGGAATGCCCATTCCGTGGCCCATGACCGTCACCTGCTTGCCGTTGTGTGTGCCGGTATAAGCCAGCATGCTGCGGACGTTATTGACCTGCACGGGATTATCCAGGAACTTCTCTGCCATAAACTTGGCGCGAAGCGGGTCTCCCGCCATAATCATCGTCTTGGCGATTTCGCCGTACTGTGCCCCAATATGCGGGGTCGGAGTCTGTTGTTTCATAGTCAGTAAGAATTTATTAAGATTTCGTAGTTTATATTGCCGCAGACTGTCGGTCCGCGTCCCCTGCGGGAGTTTGAGCGGCGAGCAGCAGTCGTGCCTTTTCGAGGTCTGCTGGTGTGTCAATCCCCAGAGAAGCAGTTTCGCATACAGCCACTTGTATTCTGTATCCATGTTCAAGCCACCGCAGTTGCTCGAGGCTCTCCGCCTGTTCGGCAGGCGAAAGCGGCAGTTTGATAATCTCTTTCAGCACGTCTGCCCGGTAGGCGTACATGCCTATGTGCCTGAAGTGCCTCCCCTGCCCGAGCCACTCCTCCTTAGGCAGCCCCCGCAGATAAGGTATGACGCTGCGGGAGAACATAAGCGCCCTTCCGTCCTCAGCGAACACCACTTTCGGGGTGTTCGGGTTCTCAAGGTCCTGCAGAGTGTCGTTGGCGGTGAAAGGCTTAACGAGGGTGGCAATCTCAGTCTTATTGTCAAAGCAGCCGCACAAAGCTCTTATCTGCTCCGGCTGAATGAAAGGCTCGTCGCCCTGTATATTAACCACCACACAATCAGCATCCTTTCTGCCGCAGGCGGTTTTCTCCCATGCTTCGGCGCAACGCTCCGTGCCGCACTTGTGGTCGGGGCTTGTCATAACGGCATTGCCTCCAAACGCGCGCACGCACGCATATATAAGGTCGCTGTCAGTGGCGACCGTCACCTCGTCAAGCACCTTTTTTACCTGCTCATAGACACGCTGTATCATAGGCTTTCCGCCTATATCCGCCAGCGGTTTTCCAGGGAAGCGGGTGCTCGCATAGCGCGCCGGTATTATCCCAACAAAGTTCATAAGTTGTCAAAAATATCAGTTATCCACTCCTTTTTCTATCTTGCCCAGCAGGTTGATACCTCCGGCCACGCTGTTCACCTGCTCTATGACGGCATAGCGTTTGCCCGTAGGCTTGCCCTGCTTGTCCTTGTCTTCCACGAGCCGGCACCTGTTGCCGCGCGAATACACGTAAGACACTATTTTGCCGAACTCTTCGCTCTGCCAGTAGCGGTCGTTGTTAGTGACGAAATAAACGGTCATGTGCCCGCCTTTAAGATAGACTCTCTCTATGCCCAACCGGCAGCATATCCACCTGAGCCGCACCACGTTAAGCAGTTCTTCCGCCTCAACGGGCATAGTTCCGAAGCGGTCGGTGAGCCGCTTTTTGTAGGCGGCCATCTCGTCTTCGTTCCGGAGTCCGTCCAGCTCCTTGTAGAGCGTAATCCTCTCGCTTATGTTCTCGATGTAGTCAGCGGGGAAGCTTAGCGGCAGGTCGCTTTCGAGCTGTGCGTCATGGCACCAGAGTCTGCCGCTGCTGTCGCTCTCTGTCAGGCTGTTGTCGCCAAAGGAGACGGTGAGCCCCATCTCGTCGCGCAGTTCTTCGACCGCCTCGTTGAGCACTTTCTGGTAGGTTTCGTAGCCGAGGTCGGCAATGAAGCCGCTCTGCTCCGCCCCGAGCATATTGCCCGCTCCGCGTATGTCAAGGTCCTGCATAGCGAGGTTGAAGCCCGCGCCGAGTTCGGCGAAAGTGGTGATGGCATCAAGCCTGCGTCGCGCTTCGTCGGTGAGCAGTTCCCTGTCAGGGGCCACGAGATAGCAGTAGGCTTTTCTGTTGCTCCGCCCGACACGCCCCCTCAACTGGTGGAGGTCAGCAAGCCCGTAGTGCTGCGCGGAGTAGATGATAATAGTGTTCACGTTGGGGATGTCCACTCCGGACTCGATGATGGTGGTTGAGATGAGGATGTCGTAGTCGTAGTTGATGAAGGCTTCCAGCCTTTCCTCCGTCTCTTGAGGTGACATCTGCCCGTGCGCCGTAATGATGCGCGCCTCCGGACAGAGAGCGTGCAGGCGGTTTTCTATGCGCGGCAGCATGTCTATGCGGTTGTTCACGACAAAGACCTGCCCGTTCCTGCCCAGCTCGAAGTCTATCGCGTCTTTCAGTATATCCTCGTCTTCGGGAGTCAGGACCTCGGTCTGCACCGGATAGCGGTTGGGGGGCGGCGTGGTCATCACGCTCAGGTCGCGCGCGCCCAAGAGGCTGAACTGCAGCGTTCTGGGTATGGGAGTGGCGGTCAGCGTCAGCACATCAACATTGGTGCGCAGGGCTTTCAGTTTCTCTTTCACCGCGACACCGAACTTCTGCTCCTCGTCGATAATCAGCAGCCCGAGGTCTTTCCACTTCACCTCTTTCCCCACCAGTTTGTGCGTCCCGATAAGGATATCAATCTCTCCGTTTTTCAGTCTCTCCAACAGCTCTTTAACCTCTTTCGGGCCTTTTCCCCTGCTCAGGAACTCCACTTTGACGGGGAAGTCCTTGAAGCGCTCCTTGAATGTGTTGTAGTGCTGCAGCGCGAGCACGGTTGTCGGCACCAGTACGGCAGTCTGCTTGCCGTCTGTGGCCGCCTTGAAGGCAGCGCGCATGGCTATTTCAGTCTTGCCGAAGCCTACATCGCCGCATATAAGCCTGTCCATCGGCACGGCGCTCTCCATGTCGTGCTTAACGTCGATGGTCGCCTTTGCCTGGTCGGGCGTGTCCTCGTAGAGGAAGGAGGCTTCCAGCTCATGCTGCATGTAACCGTCAGGCGTATAGGCAAATCCGTGCTGCTGTTTGCGCGTAGCATAAAGTCGTATAAGGTCGCGAGCAATGTCCTTGACCTTGTCCTTAGTGCGCTCTTTGAGGCGTTCCCAAGCACCGGAGCCGAGACGTGAAATTGTGGGAGCCGTGCCCTCTTTGCCTTTGTACTTGGATATGCGGTGGAGGTTGTGGATGCTGACGAAGATGGTGTCGCCCCCTCTGTAGAGGAGTTTTATCATTTCCTGCCTGCGGCCATTGACGGATGTGGTGACCAATCCGCCGAACTGTCCGATGCCGTGGTCGCTGTGAACGACATAGTCGCCCGGGCGCAGCTGGTTGATTTCTTTGAGCGTGACCACGGCTTTGCCTCTTCGGGCGTTCTCGCTCTGGAGTGTAACACGGTGGTAGCGCTCGAAGATTTCGTGGTCGGTGTAGCAGACCAGCAGGCCGTCGTGGTCAATCCAGCCGCCGTGGAGCGTTTTGTCCACCGGCACGAACTGCACCCCCGCCTCCATTTGGGCGAAGATGGACTGAAGCCGGTCGGTCTGCTTCTTCTGGTCGGCGAGGATGTATATCCTGTATCCGTCGGCGATGCGCCGTTTCAGGTCGTCGGTGAGCAGGTCGAAGTTCTTGTGGAAGAGTGGTTGCGGCTCTGTGCGGAAGTCCACTTTGTCGAATGTGGGGAACCAGGAGCTGCCCCGCATCTCTATTGTCGTGCCGCGGAACTGCCATTTGTCCCCGCCGACACCTTCGATGGCGCTGTCAAGCCTGTAACGGACCATGCTCCAGTCGTCAGCCGCCCAGACAGTCCCGTCCGGCAGATAATCGTGCAGCGACCAGAGTCCGCCCTCCGCCTCGCCGCCGCTGTAGCCCACGATGTCGGCTTCGTCCACCTGCTTCATGCTAAGCTGAGTCTCGATGTCGAACTCGCGTATAGTGTCAATCTCGTCCCCGAAGAAGTCGAGGCGGAAGGGGTTGTCGTGGCTGTAAGAATAGACATCCACAATCCCGCCGCGCACGGCGTACTGCCCGGGCTCATAGACAAAGTCCACGCGCTCAAAGCCAGCCTCCGCCAGGAGTTCCGCGAGGTCGGACTGCCGCGTCTGCTCGCCCTTGTGCACGCGGAGTGTGGAGGCGGTCAGGCGCTGCTTTTCCGGCACGGGCTCGAGCAGGGCATCGGGGTATGTGACTATAATCAGGCCGCTGCCGCCGCCCTTCTGCGCAAGCCTGGAGAGGACCTCAGTGCGCTGCACAGCCATAGCCTCGTCGGTGCTGCTGCTTTTACGCCTCAGCCTGCGCGAGGTGGGGAAAAGCAGCGCATCGCCGCCCAGAGCACACAGGTCGGCATACATGTACTGCGCCTCGTCCTTGTTATCCATCACCGCCACCAGTGTTCCACCAGCCACAGCGCGCAGCACCACCGCGCGCGCCGAAGCGTGCAGTCCGCACAGCAGTATGTGCCTCCCCTCTCCGCCACGCAACTTACCCTCTTTGGCATTATTGCGGAGCAACGCCCTGACAGCACCAATGCAAGGGTGCTGCGACAACTGCTCATATAATTCGTCAATACGCATGCTGCAAAGGTACGACAATTTTTCCGTTTGTGCAAATAAAAAAGACACAAGCCTGACAAAAATGTCATTCCTCCCCGCCCTTTGTGCCGCGGAGCGAGTGAAAATCAGGCAGTGCCTATGCAGGAATTCCGGAGGTCAGCCCTTGCGTGGAATCAGCCTGTTCTTCCGCTGCGATTGGGGCAATAACCCAATAATCACCCAATAATCACCAAATAATCACTCAATAATTTCCTAATAATATTACAATACCGTCTATGCATTTTTCCATGAGTATGCGGGGGAAAATACAGGAGCGATACCGGGAGCGGAGGAGGAGGGACGGGAGAGCGAAAGAGGAGGGACTGAGGGGCGACGGAAGAGCGAAAGAGGAGGGACGGAGGAGCGTAGAAGAAGAGACAGAGGGGCGACGGAAGTGCAATGGGAGAGCGAAAGAGGAGCGATGGGGGAGCAGCAGAAGTGCGGCGGGGGAGCGAAAGAAAAGCGGAGGAAAAGCGAAGGAAAAGCGAAGGAAAAGCAACAGAGGTGCTGCCAGGGAGCGGAAGAGGAGCGGAAGAAAAGCGGAGGAAAAGCGAAGGAAAAGCAACAGAGGTGCTGCCGGGGAGCGGCTGAGGTGCTGCGGAGGTGCTGCGGAGGAGCGGAAGAGACGGTGTTAAGAGCGGAGAGAGAGAAAAAGGGGGAAAAAAGTTTGCATATATCTGCATTTTTCCGTACCTTTGCACCGTTTTTAACAAAAAGGGACAGGACAGGCTAAGTTTCAAGTACTGCCGGTGATTAAAAATCAAATACTGATGATTAAAAATCAAGTACTGATGATTAGAAATTAAGTATTGCTGATTAAAAATCAAATACAGCTGATTAGAAATTAAGTATTGCTGAATATGTTAGAAGCTCTGCAATCATATCTGGTCACGCCCTCCGTCAGCCAGTCGCTGTTAGTGCTCACGGTGGTGGTTGCAGCCGGACTATACCTCGGCGGGAGGCTCTCTTTCAGGGGGATGAGCATCGGCGTAACGTGGATACTGTTCTGCGGGCTGCTCGTTTCCGCCCTCGGATTGCACATACACCCTGTAGTAGAGCAGTTTGCGCGCGACTTCGGGCTGGTTCTGTTTGTCTATAGTCTCGGACTTCAGGCGGGGCCGTCGTTCTTCGCCTCGTTCAGCAAAGGCGGAGTGAAACTCAATATGCTTGCAGTGGCAATAATAGTGCTCGGTGTGGCATGCACCCTGGGACTGACATGGCTTTCCGGCGAGGAGCCTGCGACGATGGTGGGCGTGATGGCGGGCGCAGTGACCAACACCCCGTCAATGGGAGCCGCACAGCAGGCCTACAGCGACATTTTCCACACCCAGAACCCGAATATAGCAGCCGGATATGCATTAGCCTACCCATTTTCGATTATAGGAGTGATAGCCTCGATGCTTGTGCTACGCAGGCTGCTGCGCCTCAAGCTTGACGACGAACAGCAGCGGCTCCTTGCCGACAAGACACAAAACGCCAAAGAGCCTGTATGCGTGGACGTAAGGCTTTTTGAAGGCGTGGAGGGGCTGTCTATAAGGCAGTTGCACAAGCTGTGCCCGATAGACATGATAGTTTCGCGCATCATACGCGCCGACGGGAGCGAACAAGTGGCTGACAGCACGTCCGTGCTTGCAGAAGGCGACACGATACGCGTCCTCACCGACCGCACACACATATCGGCACTAGAGGCCATAGGCCGGACATCGGTGTTCAGCAGGGTGCCGAAGGGCGACTCCGCCAACCTCGTGTCGCGGCGCATAGTGGTCACCAAATCAGAGTGGAACGGACAGAAAATAGGGAAAGTAGCCATTCGCGGGCACTATCATGTCAATATTACGCGCGTCATCCGCGCGGGCGTGAACCTGCTTGCCACTCCCGACCTGACGCTGCAACTGGGGGACAGGCTTATTGTTGTCGGGGAGCAGGAAGATGTGCGCCGCGTGGCGGAACTGTTCGGCAACGAGCTTCGCCGTCTTGACACGCCGCACCTCGTCCCAGTCTTTCTCGGCATGGCTCTCGGAGTCATCATGGGCACTATCCCCATCGTCATTCCTGGCAGCGGCCAGACCTTCCGCTTCGGCCTGGCGGGCGGCACGCTGATAGTAGCACTGCTGATGGGGCGTTTCGGACCCGCATACAGGGTCGTCACTTTTGTCACCACCTCCGCCAACCGCATGCTCCGCGAAGTGGGGCTTGCGCTGTTTCTCGCCTCGGTGGGGTTAGGTGCGGGCAGCGCTTTTCTGCCGGCACTGGTTTCGGGAGGCTATATGTGGATTCTTTACGGGCTGATTATCACCATGCTCCCGCTGCTCATTGCCGGCTGGGCGGCATACAGGCTTCTGCACATCGACTTCTTCACCGTGACCGGACTTTTCACCGGCGCGTGCAACGATGCGCCCGCATTAGCATACGCCATGTCGCTTGCACCGGACAACGACCGCGCTTCGCTGGCTTTTGCCACGGTCTATCCGCTCACCATGTTCCTGCGCATACTTGCCGCACAGCTTATGATTGTGTTCCTCTGCTGAACCTCATCCCTCACCAGTAATAGACATGTCTCTTTGCCTGTGATACACAGGTGTATCTTCATCTGCCGTCATACAGCGAATAGTTTATATTGTTATTGGGTTATTATTTAGTGATTACCATTTTCCCACCGTGTTAACTCTCTATATTTTCGCAAACAGTAAGCAAAATATGCCAATTTGATTTTTTTCCTTTGGCTGCCATGTTTTGGCAGTAAAAGGCAGTACTTTTGCCCGAAAGTTGCAAGACAGTATTGTGTATGTGAAAAATAAATCATACCTTTGCAACATCAAACAATCACCTTATTGCGACATTAGATAACTATGGCAAAACAATCATCGGCTCTACTGTTCCGCTGTTATATATGGTTGGTGGATACCATTTATTCTGCCGGACACATCTCACGCACGGACATTAACCGCAAGTGGGCGCAAAATGGCACGCTCAATTATCTGCACGAAAGTGTCATTCCGGAGCGCACTTTTCATAATTGGAGGCATGCCATTGAGGACTTGTTCCAAATCAGCATTGAGTGTGACCGCAATCTCGGTTACTACATTGAGGATGCGGACGACCTTGAGCGAGGAGATGTCAGAACGTGGCTTATCAGCACTTTCGCTGTCAATAACCTTATCAACGAAAGCCGCGACATCAAACGGCAAATATTGTTTGAGAAGATTCCTTCCGGACAACGTTTTCTCACGCCTGTTATTGAGGCTATGCGCAATCATGTCGAATTGAAGATGACTTATCACGGCTACCATAAGGACCATCCCTCTACCTTCAATGTTCAGCCCTATTGTGTCAAGGTGTATAGGCAGCGTTGGTATATGCTCGCCAAGTCAGATTTGCCCGACTTGATAACCTATGCCTTAGACCGTATCGTGGCTTTGGAACTGACTGACAAGCACTACAAACTGCCTGTTGGCTTTGATGCAGAGACGTATTTCTCGTCATTGGTAGGAGTGAGTGATGTCAATAGCAAGCCGACTTTTGTCACTATCCGTGTGAACAGTTGGCAGGCTAACTACTTGCGCTCTTTGCCTCTTCACGACTCGCAGCAGGAAACAGAGCGAACGGACGAGTATTCCGTCTTCAAGTATTTTGTGGTCCCCAACTATGAGTTTATGCAGGAACTTCGCGCCCACGGTTCTGCCCTCCAAGTCCTTGAACCGAAAAAACTCGCTGACAAAATGAAAAAAGACAGCGAAGCCATAACTGAATTGTATAACGAATAAAATCAAAGGCACTATGCATAATGCAGATACGAATCTATTGTCTCTTGACAAAGAAATAGAAAGCAAATTCGAGGAAATGATGAAGCGACCCGATTCTCTTAAATGGTTTCCATGGATTGGCAAGGAGTATTCTAAAAGCGAGTGCCGCGTATTGATAGTTGGTGAATCGCATTATTTGATTGATGACAAAGAACATCCGGAAAAGACTGAAAAGAATAAAGAAGAAGCGAAACGTCCTGACTTTACCCGCAATGTAATACAGACGAAATGCATTGATGATAAGAAAAAAACTCAACCAACATTTGATAATCTTGCTCGTTGCTTGTTTGGTGACGAAATAATGGAACGTGAAAAACGCATGGAAGTATGGAAACATCTTGCGTTTTATAATTTTGTCCAGTGCCCCATGAAAACAAACAAGAAACGTCCAAAACCAAAAGATATGGAGATCGGTTGGGAAGTCTTTGCAGAACTGATTAAGATTTTGAAGCCAACTCATTGCATATTCATTGGCTTTGCGGCAGCAGATAATTATAATCCGTATAAATGCAAACGCAGCAAAGAGAAAGTCGGCAAATATGCAGCGCGGCTCTTTTCGGCAAAGATTGATGAGCAAAACACCTGTCAATGTATTGCCATTAAACACACTTCACAGTATTTTTCGTGGAAATCTTGGAGTGATTTCCTACAAAAAAGATATCCGGAGATGATGCAATACTTAAAGTATCTGCTTCCAAAAACCAGAGAAAACTAATATTTTCCACCTTTGACTGAAACGCTTTGGCAGTCTGGGCACATAATTTTGCGGCGTGATTCACAAACAGAGTCACGCCGCATGTTAAACTTAAAAACCAAAAATCATTATGGCACTTTGGAAAATTACCGTGAAGCGCAGAGTCAACAAGGTGGGCTTGCGCTTGGAGGAAGGAATGTCCGTCGAGTTAGTGATTCCGTCTTCAACGAATCCGTTGGCTCAGTCGAAATACTTCCCTCAAATCCGACAACTGTTTGAGAACAAGTATGGCATCAATCCGGAACATTATGTCAACACCGGCTATATGGAAAGTGAAAAATTATCGTAAATCCTCATTATGACTGCCACGATTTGGCAGTATGATGCCGTAATTTTGCAGCGTAATTCCAGAAGAAAGGATTGCGCTGCGATTTTTAATCCTATAAATATATGAGTTTTAATAATAAACATAAACAATTTGCTGAACGGCTAATTTATCTTTTTTGTGACCGCCCTATTGACGTTCAGAAGCCGCAGTTCAGTCTGCGATGGACGTATATTTTTGCACAGGCTGCGCATCGCCTTAATAAAACAGGTTACGCCGTAACCTTATATGCGACTTCTAATAATACCAGCCTGCAATTTTCAATAAGTCCGCAGCAACGCAAGTTTCGTCTTTCGTTAGATTGGGATGATGACAACCAGCCAATGGCTGTAGTGGAGTTTCTTCAGTTTGATCCGGATTATATTATCAATGTGTTGCGCCCTGCTTTTGCTAAAGGCAAAACACTTTGTGATTTCACGCGCTACGGTGCCAATGCATATTATCATCCATTAACATGTGCCGAAAAGGAGGCAGTAAGTTTCCTTTGTAAGACGGTAAAGACGCTGTTTATTGCTATCAACAAACCATAAATAATAATATTATGAAATCGTCCTTAAAAGAAATTGCCAATAAAATTGGCACTGAAATCACCATTTTCAGCAATGGTAAATGGGCATTAAACAAACAGATGGCGACTGCCATCCATATCGGAGTAGATGTCAAGAATGCAAATGGGTGTGTAATTGTTGATATAGGTGACACCACAACCGAGGTATTCATTATTACAGGCAGGCGTGTTTTCTCTCACTATTCCACGATGGCAGTCTCATACGATATTCTCATTCAGGATATCGTTTTGTATATGAGATATATGCATAGACTGCGCATTAATGAAGTCGTTGCCAAACGAATTTGGGACGCTGTCGGTTCCGCATTGCCAGACCTTGACGAAGAACCGGCTGCATACGACCTTATCGGGCCTAACTGTGTGACCGCATTGCCCAATACTGTGTCTGTCAGCAGCACTGAGGTAGCACATTGTTTAGACAGGAATATCTCAAGAATAGAGTTTGCAATATACGAGATTCTCAAGTCGGCACCTTGCACGTTGCATACCGATATTTGCAGGTGTGGTATCTATTTGACAGGAAAAGGAGCTTCACTACGTGGACTTGACAAACGATTAGAGAGGAATTTTGATATTTCATGTCAGATTAGGGAATAGAAATTTAATTGCCAGTCTGGAGGCAAGAATAAGGAAAAGGAAACTGACAAGTTATGTTTGTCAGTTTCCGGTTTTTTCTTTTGTGTCCCCCGAGGGGCTCGAACCCTCGACCCACTGATTAAGAGTCAGTTGCTCTACCAACTGAGCTAGGGAGACGACACTCATCAACTTTGAAAGACAACGTCCGTTTTTCAAAAGCGGGTGCAAAGGTACTGCTTTTTTATGACATATACAAATTTTTTTGAAAAAAAACGCAATAATTTTGCATAATTAAAGAAAAAAGCCTATCTTTGCAGTTGTTTGGAGAGTTTCTCCTGTTGAAAAATACGACTGCTATGGAAGAATTATTCTGCGAGCTGTTCCAAAAAAGCCTCGGCACCAGAGCCGGCGAAATAAAAGCACTGACCGCGTCAGGCAGCAACCGGCGCTATTACCGCATAACGAGCGAGGACCAGAAGACATCGGCAATAGGTGTGGAAGGGACATCGAAAGACGAAAACAGGGCTTTCCTGTACATGGCGAGCCATTTTGCAGAAAAAGGACTGAACGTGCCGAAAGTGCTGTGCGCAAGCAGCGACGGCATGAACTATATACAGGAGGACCTCGGAGACACCCTGCTTTTTGACTACATAGCCGACGGCAGAAAAAGCGGAGTGTTCAACGACAAAGAGAAGGAGATGCTGAAAAAGACCCTGCGCGCACTGGCACGGCTGCAGACCAAAGGCGCGGAAGACTTTGATTTCCAGCAGTGCTACCCGCAGCCGGAGTTCAACCTGCGCAGCATACAATGGGACCTGCACTACTTCAAATACTGCTTTTTGAAAGCGACAGGCCTGGACTTCCAGGAAAACAGGCTTGAGGACGAGTTTGAAAGGCTTGCCTACATCCTGCTCCAGCAGCGGATGAACACGTTCATGTACCGCGACTTCCAGAGCAGAAACGTGATGATTGCCAAAAAACAGCAGGCAGACGGGAGCATTGAAGAGGAGCCGTACTTCATTGATTTCCAGGGCGGGAGACGCGGGCCGGTGCATTATGACGTTGCTTCGTTTCTGTGGCAGGCAAAGGCGAACTTCAGCCAGGAACTGCGGGAAGAACTGATAGAGACCTATCTCGACGAACTGGAGCAGCATATAAACGTGGACAGGGACGAGTTCCGCGAAACACTGAAGCACTTTGTGCTGTTCAGGACCATGCAGGTGCTCGGGGCATACGGGTTCAGGGGGTATTTCGAGAAAAAGCCGCACTTCCTGCAGTCAATCCCCTTCGCCATAGAAAACCTGCGGCAGATGCTGGCGGACGCAAGCGAAGATTACCCGTATCTGATTGAAGTGCTGCAGAATATGACAGAGATGCAGCAGTTCAAGGAGGTGAACGTAAGGCAGCCGTTAGTGGTGAAGATATACAGTTTCTCCTACAAAAAAGGCATCCCCGCCGACAGCAGCGGCAACGGGGGCGGCTTCGTGTTTGACTGCCGCGGCGTGAACAACCCCGGCAAATATGAGCGCTACAACTTCTTCACCGGCATGGACGAGCCTGTAATTCAGTTTATTGAGGAAGACGGAGAGATGAAGCCCTTCCTTGAAGCGGCACAGACGATGGTGGACGCAAGCGTGAAGAGGTATATAGAGCGCGGTTTCCGCAACCTGATGGTGTGCTTCGGCTGCACAGGCGGACAACACCGCAGCGTGTATGCCGCCGAAAAAACAGCACAGCACATCAATGAGAAATTCGGCGTAGAAGTGCAACTCATACACCGCGAACAGGACATAGAACGGCAACTGCCGGCACACAGCGTGAGAACAACACAAAAACAGGGAGAGGGAAAATGAAAGCTATGATTTTTGCCGCAGGGCTTGGAACAAGACTGCGCCCGCTGACAGACAAAATGCCGAAAGCACTTGTGCCGTTGGCCGGCAAGCCATTGTTGCTATGGCAGATAGAGCAACTGAAAGCCGCCGGAGTGACAGACATAACAGTGAATGTGCACCACTTTCCGGACATGATAATAAGCTACTTGCGCTCCAACGACAACTTCGGCTGCCGGATAAGCATAAGCGACGAAAGAGAGGAACTGCTGGAGACGGGCGGCGGGCTGAAAAAAGCGTTTGCCGACATGCAGGAACAGGAAGCGGTGCTGGCATGCAACGCCGACATATTGTCGAACATCGACCTGCAGGGACTGATAAAAGCATACGAGGAAACAGGGCTGTCGCAGCTTGTGGTGAGCGACAGGCAGACACAGAGGTACTTGTGTTTTGACGCGGACAACACACTGTGCGGCTGGGTGAACACCAAAACAGGCGAGCAAAAAGGACAAGACGGCAGGAGGCTGGCGTTCTCCGGCATGCAGATACTGAACAAGGCAGTCATGCAACGACTGCAAGAGACGGACGACAGGATTTTCTCACTGACCAACTTCTACCTGCAGACAGCAGCAGACAGGAAGAGCCAAGAAGAGCTGAAAGCCTATATACCAAGCAATTACAGAATGATGGATGTCGGCAAAGCCGAGCATTTGCAAGAGGCGGAAGACTTTGCCGCCTTACTGACAAAAGACTACACGCGCATCTGCAGGGCATGATGAAGGCACCGGACCACGCAGGAGCCTGAGAAATCAAGGACAATCCCGTCAGCCTCTATGCGGAGATGCTGCCGCGTGCTGATGCTGACAGCCGCCCCCGTGAAAGTCCGGATAAAGCCAAGGTCGGTCAGGCGGCCGTCAAACAGGCGCGGAATGGCCTGCAACACTTCGCGGAAAGCGGGTTTGCGCGCGCACATAACATGAAATATGCCATCTTGAGGGTCGGCTTGAGGGTTTTGACGTATTCCGCCTCCCGAGAAGGGGCCGTTACCGATATTCATTGTGTACATTTTACCGGAGAAGACTTCGGTGTTGTCAGCAGAAATGACAACCGGCAGCGGTTTCTGCTTGTGCAGGGCGAGAAGCAGCGCGAAGAAATAGTTGAGCGAATGACTGCCAACATAATATTTGAGGTCAGCCGCCTTGTCGCAGCAAAGCGAGTCCACGCCGAAGCCGACGGAGTTGATGAAATATCGGGTGTGCGTCTCCCCGTTGCGCGAGAAAGTGAGGCACCCGACATCCACAGGGCGGCACTCCCCCGAAAAGAAGCGGTCGAGCGAAAGTTTGAAGCGGCGGTCCAGCCCCCAATAGCGCCCCCAGTCATTCCCTGTGCCGCGCGGCATAAGCCCGAAAGCCACACGCCGGCGCTGTTCATCGGGCACTTGCGCCGTCATAATGCCGTTGATGACCTCAGAGAGAGTGCCGTCACCTCCGAGCACCAGGATTTCGTCACAGCCTTTTTCCACAAGTTCGCGGGCAAGTTCAGTGGCATGACCGGCATAGCGTGTCACCCTGTAAGAGAAGGGCATGTGCCTCTTTTTCAGCAGTTTCCACAGATACAGACGCTGCGCTCTGAACGCGCGTTTACCGGACTTGGGATTGATAATGATGCCGAGCATGAGCCAAACCTTTATTTATTCAAGATGTTACACAAAAACGCATGCAAAGATACGAAAAAAAACACACATGACCAAATCATGCGTGTTTTTTCTTTATAAAGTGGCGAGTAACCGCTTTTCAGCAGATTACTTGAAATATGCCATAGCTTTTTCGTTTTCTACGATTTCCTCCTGAAAGACGTAAGCTCCTGTTTTGGGGCTTTTCACCATTTTGATGCACTTTGTATGGTTACGTCCTGCATTACCTGTTTGAAGGGTAGCGACCGCTTTCTTTGCCATAGTGTAGTGGTTTTTAGAATGTTAATTACTTAATCTCCTTATGAATAGTATATCTCTTGAGGATCGGGTTGTACTTCTTCAGCTCAAGACGGTCAGGAGTGTTTTTGCGGTTTTTGGTGGTGATGTAACGCGACATACCTGGCATACCGCTGGCTTTCTGTTCGGTACATTCAAGGATGACCTGCACGCGTGCTTCTTTAGTTTTCTTTGCCATAATGGTTTCCTCCTGTTATTCGTAAAGATACCCTTTTTCGGCGGCCTGCTTCAGAGCAGCGTCCAGACCGATTTTGTTAATAGTACGCAGACCCGCTGCACTCACGTTCAGCGAAATCCAGCAATCCTGTTCTACCCAGTAGAACTTTTTGTGGAAGAGGTTCACATCGAAGGTGCGCTTAGTATGGCGCTTCGAGTGAGACACATTGCATCCACCCATGGCTTTTTTGCCGGTGATTTGACAAATTTTTGACATTGTAGTATATATTTTATTTTATTCTCAAACAAATGCGCATGTTGTTCACTACTCCACTGCATATCAATCTCCAGCCCCATCCCAACAATCATCTCCTTCACGCCCCATGAATCCGCTCCTAATCCGCTAAAGCCCTATAACATAATGATATACACACGACACATCGGCTCTAATGAGCCTACTACATGCGAAAAATCGTGCAAAGTTACAACATTTTTTTGAAACTGCAAAATATTTTTACATTTTTTATAAAAAAAATGCTTTGCTCAAAAACAAGGCGGGAGACAAAGATGTCAAGAAAGGAGGAGGAAGAGGAGGAGAAAGAGAAGAGGAAGAGGAGGGCAAAAAAGAGAGCAAGAAAGAGAGCAAGCAAGAGAGCAAGCAAGAAACAGGCCAAGAATGAGGGGCTGAGAGAGGAAATGAGAAAAAAGCAGGGGCAAATGGAAAGATGAAGAAAGGGATAGAAAGGAAGAAAGAGGAGATAGACCTTAAGAAAAATGCGCGCGCGAGTGCGCGCGAGGAAAATAAAGAGAAGAAGAATAAGTGTGAGCAGGAAGAAGAATGAGGGGAAGCGGAAAGAAGAATGGGTGTGAGCAGGAAGATGAATGGGGGTAAGCGGGAAAAATAATGAGGGGGACGGGAAGAAGAAATTGAGGGGGGGCAAAAGCAAAATGACAGGAGGAAGGGCTAAAAGACGACAAAACGTCAGACGGAGTTGAAAGGAAAATCAAACAGAGTTGACAGCGCAACGACAGCAAAAAAAATTTTGAAAAACAGAAAAGCAAAATGTAAGCAAAAAGCAGGAATTTGTGACATATTGTCAATTGCGGAACATGCAGCAAGTCCAGAGCCGGGACACAAAATTGCAAGGCACACCAGACAACGCATGCATGAAAAAAGAGGTTGCGGCACGAGGAAAGCGTCAAATTGCGCCAAAATGCAAACAAAAGTGCCAAATCGCGCCGGAAAACGACAACAGACGGCGGGAGAAATGTATATTTGCAGAGGAAAAGAAAAGATAAGATAAGTACAGTGAAGTGAAGTAAAGATAAGTAAAGTAAGGTAAAGTAAGGTAAAGTAAAGATAAGTGAATTGAAGTAAAGTTAAGTAAAGACAGGTAAAGACAAAAAAATAGAGGCGTACACGAGGTACGCCTCTACGACGAAGGTAAGAATTACTTTGCCGAAATCAGAGCGAGATAGCTCCGCTGGGGCAAGCGTCCGCACAAGTGCCGCACTCGGTGCACATATCGGGGTCGATAGAATAGCGGTCGCCCTCAGAAATAGCGCCCATCGGACATTCGTCCTTACATGTACCGCATGCGATACAATCTTCAGAAATCTTGTAAGCCATGACAATAAGATTTATAAAAAGTTAAACAATAAATTGTTAATAAATTGCAATGTTTCACAACACAAAAATTCCACTACACGGCAGTGCTCCATTGTGCCCGTTCCACAAAAATCCGCGCCAAGCAAGCACAGCAATGCTATTGAGCAGAAACTTTCGTGCAAAGGTATTACTTTTTACTGACATACGCAAGAGAAAGTTACTTTTTTTTCGCCAAAGCTGCAATAAGCCTTTGGTTGGGAGTGGTGGAAGCGGTGTCAGCCAGTCCGTTACGTTTGGCGAAAGTAGTCCAGTCCTTCGCCCCGTTTTGTGCAAGAACGGGCAAGCCGAGTTGCAGGAAATGGCAATAAGCGATGGCGAGGGCGTCGGTTGCGTCAAGTTTGGAGGGCATATTCTGCGGCGAAATATGGAGGAAACGCGCGAGCATGTCAGCGACCTGCTGCTTGGTGGAGTGCCCGTTGCCGGTGATAGCCATCTTGATTTTCATAGGCGAGTACTCGTAAACGGGGACATCACGGCTGAGCGCGGCAGCAATGGCAATCCCCTGTGCATGAACGATTTTAATCATAGTCTGCGGGTTTTTGTCCACGAACTGCGTCTCGATGGCAAGGCAAGTGGGCTTATGCTCGTCGATAAGTTTCTGGATGAAGAAGAACTCCTGCTGGAGACGCGCATACTGCCCATCGAAGCGCCGCACATCAAGGAAATCGAAAAACATGAGATCGGTTTTTCTGCCTTCGACATCAAGCATGGCATACCCCATAAGGAGTGTGCCGGGGTCAATGCCGAGAATACGATGATGTGCAACAAGCCTGTCCTGCATAGTTTGTCAGTGGTCGGAAACGAGATAGACATCCTCGTCGGGCGTGTGCATATAATAATGCTCGCGTGCGTACCGCTCGAGGGAGTCGGTGGAGCCCATAGTGCGGAGCGCCTGACGGCACTGCTCCATCTCCGCCTTTTTGCCGGCGAGCTGCTTCTCCATGTGCCTTATCTCCGCCGCGCGTTTGAAGCGGTTGATAAGACTCTGCTCGCCGCCGAAGAGGAAGATGACGGCAAAGAGCGAAAGGACGATGACGTATTTATTGAGCATATACTTGCGCACAACCGCCCATATCCGAAGCCACGAAGTGTTTTCCATATATCAATAAACCAGTATTTTGCGTGTTACGGAATATCCTCCTGCGGTCCGGAAGACGAGCATGTAACAGCCGGGCACCTGCGGGAGAAGGATTTCCTGTTTTCCATTGACAAAACGAATGTCGCCGCAGAGGGTGCCCTGCGCATTGTAGATGCCGCAAGTACCCTGCTCTTCCGCCTCGAGTGTCACGACAGCCCTTGCACGCGGAGCGGAAGTGGGATAAACGAGTATGGGGTAAGGATGGGTATTGGCAGCGTACTCCCTGATAACCAGCGGGCAGGAAGGAACATAGTGCTCACCGTCGCGCGAGAGGGAGACAATGACAGAGTCGCCAGGCTCGAGGTAGTCGGACTCGAGATAAGGCTTGGTGCTGACAATGTTTTTACGCCCGAGGACAGTCCACTTGTAGCCGACAAAATTGTAGCCACCGTTGTATGCGCTGTTGAGGAGCGCAACGACATTGCCCCAATTCTGCTCCATGATCCACGAGGGGTACTTGAGCATGAAAGCTGTTTCCTGGGCAGTGTTTCCGCAGAGGCTGTTGCCGAGGCTGAGGCGGAAACGGTATTCACCCGGGGCAGTATAGAAAGCATCGCCTTTCTGCTGCGGGACAGGGATACGAATCTCGCCTGTGTAAGGCTCGTCGATTATATCCTCGAAGCCGACCTGCCTTGCCTGGTCGCCGATGAACTCGACAGAATATTTCTCGGGAGCCGCACCGGAATAATTGAGCGAAACAATCATTTCGGAAGCATCGGCACAGTCGTCACGCATGGAGATGGACTCAAGCCGCGTGGAATCCTGCACATGGAGGACAAGCTGCGTAATAGCGGAGCGCCCCGCACGGCGATAGTCAAGCGTGTCAGCAGTGAGGACGGAGGACTTGTACCAGCGTCCGGCGAAGAGGACACTATCGCCACGGCAGATGGCATAACGGACTGTGTCATAGGTGGTAGGCAGGACTTCGAGGTCGAGCTGATAGAGCGTGTCCACACAGCCTGTGGCGGTGCGGTAAGCATAGTCGGTGTAAGAGCCGGCACGGACATAATCGGAGTTACGCCAGAGATACGGCAACTGATAGTCGGCAATAGTGACAGCCCTGCGTACGACCACAGGCTGCGTATTGAAGGCGAGGGTGAGTTCGCGTATGCTGTCGCAGCCGCTAAAGGACTCGAGATTAACGCGATAGGTGCCGGGCTTGGAATAGTAAAGCCCCTCGAAGAGGACAGAATCGCCGAAGCAGATATCCGCTCTGACGGACTCAAACGACGGTTTAGCAGTGTCAAGCACGAAGCGATAGACAGAGTCGAGCCCTGTGTCGGACCAATTGGGGAAACGATAAGCGCCGCGCTCGAAGAACTCAGCCGCCCCGATGCGGAAAGGCTCGTCGCCGCAGCGATAAACGCGGTCAGGCTCGGAGCAGCGGTTGGTGAGGACATAGTTGAAGCGGCGTATGCTGTCGCACCCGCAAGAAGCGGAAGTGAAAGTGTCGGCAAACAACCTGGACTCGTAGTACAAGCGCCCCTCATGGCGATAAGGCAACTCGTCGTAGCAGACGAGGATGGTGGTGTCGAGCAAGAAACTCTGCTTGGATGTCAAGACAAGCTCGAAGACAGAGTCGCAGCCCCCGACAGTGCGGAGACTGTCGTAATAAATACCCGGGCGGCGGATGAGGATATCGTTGTGGTGCCCATACCAGCGATAGCCGCGGTTGGAGCAGAACGAAGCCTCCTTGTGCATGAAATAGGTCTGCGCGCGATTGACAACATAATGTATGACGGAGTCGCAGCCCGTGAGACGGGAGACGAGAGTGTCGAAATAGTTGCCCTTCTGCGATATTTCCTCTCCGCGGATATGCAGCACTTCGCCGTCACAGAGGTTGACATTGATGACAGTTTCGGGGATACGCGGATGTATGACAAGGTGCGTCCAGACGATGCTGTCGTAGCCCTGTTCGGTGACAAAAGTATCCTTGAGGACAGTGGAAGTGCGATACTGCTTGCGGTTGTGGACATAGGGGAAGTCAGGCGAGCCATAGCAGATGGTGACTGTGTCCTCCACAAAGGCGGCATTCTGCAAGGCGAGGTGCAGGCGGATGATACTATCGCAGCCATTGACCGTCTTGCCGCGGAAGATATGCGTACCGGGGTGACGAATCTCCTTGTCCTGCCACGTATATGTATCACCCTCGCTGATAGTGTCATAGCGGTCGATGGTGTATGTGGGCCAGGAGTTGAGGACATAACGGACGATGCTGTCGCAGCCGACAATGCTATTGGTGGTGAGAATGGTGTCGTAGAAGACACACGGAGCATTATACCGGCGGCCCTTGAAATAGTAAGGCTCATTCTGACAGACGTTTACACTGCGCACGACGGTGTCGGACGGCCAGACAGTGAGGTGCCATTCGATGGTGGAATCGCACCCGTGGACGGTCTGCAAGGTCTGCGAGATGACATTGACACTGCCAACAGTGACTTCATCGGCAAAGACAACCAGATCCTTGTTGCGGAAAGGCATACGAGATGAGCAGATGACAGTATCGACCCGCACGTGGAAAGTGTCGGCAGGCAGTATGCGGAAGCGATAGATGGAGTCAGGCGAAACCTGCAAGGCGAAGCGTCCGAGAGTGTCATAGGTCTGACCAGTAGGCAGTTCGACAATGCCATCGGGGCAGAGCCAGAATGTGTCAGGCTCGGAGCACTTGGCAAGCTGAATTTGCAGCTGATAGATGCTGTCGCAGCCGAGATGATTAACAAAAGTGTCAGCAACAAGAGTGTCGGTCCAGAAGAGCCGATCGCGCCAGAAGAAGGGCAGCGAGTCCTGACAAAGGATAGTGTCGGTCTTCTCGATGAAAGCCGAGTCGATAGCCAGATTGAGAATGTAAACGACAGAGTCACAATCGAGTCCCCGCGTATTAGAATAAGGCATAGCATCAACATAGCGGTTAGGTCTTGTGAGCTGCTGCCCTCTCCAGGAGAAGGTGTCGTTGCTGCAAATGGTGCGGTTCTGTATGATGGTGTCAGTGGATTTGAAGGTTATGATGGTGCGATAGATGGAGTCACAGCCCGTGGCGGTGTAATAATGTTTTTCGCGCGTGCAGGACTTGCGGACGGTGTCGCCATCAAGGAGGATGAAGTCGCCGGAGCAGACATCACGATAGGTAACAAACTCGTAGGTGGGATTAACAGTGAGGCTAAGTTGATAAACGCTGTCACAGCCGAAAGGAGTGACGATGGAGTCATAATAGACTCCTGTTTCGTAGAACTTGTCCCCCCTCCAGATGAAAGGCAGCTCGTTTTTGCAGACGACGGCGCGCGTAGTGTCAAGGAACTGGCGGTGAACGACGAGGTTGAGCCTATAGATTGAGTCACAGCCGCTTACAGTGGTAAGAGTGTCGGAATAGAGACCTGTTTTGGAACATTGTCTGCCATGCCAAGTGAGGACATCGCCTTTGCAGAGATGACGTGTTTCGGAGAAGACATAGCCAGGAGTGAAGACGGCAATGACCTTGATGATGCTGTCGCAGCCGTGGACGGTGAGCAGCGAGTCATAATAGATGGTGTTGGTGCGGAATACGGTGTCACCATAATAGATTTCGCCACCGACACACTCGGAGAGGACAAGCTCCTGCGTATATGACTTATTGACAGAGAGATGCAGTTCATAGACGCTATCAGCACCGGCAAAAGTATTCAGACTGTCGTAATAAACGCCCTCGCCGTAGATGAGTTTGTGCCCGTTGAGATTGAAAGGCAGCGAAGACTCGCAGACAGCAGTGTCCTTACGGAAATAATATACAGGATTTGCGTGCAGAGTGAGTTTATAGACAGAGTCACAGCCCTGTACGGAGAAAAGAGAGTCGTAGTAAACTCCTGCCTCGGTGTAGATTTTGTCGCGCCACTCGTACTTGCCTCCGTCGTGCATAGAGGCATCGGTTTCAAAGAGATAGGTCTGTGCACGATTGACGATGACATGAATGATGCTGTCACAGCCGGTGGCCGTGATAAGCGTGTCGCGGAACTCTGTCGGCTCGGAGATGACGCGCCCGTTGTAGGTTATGGTCTCGCCGCTGCAGATAGAGAAATACTTGCTGGTGCGGACCACAGGATTGACGGTGAGGTCGAGCACATAGATGCTGTCGGTGCCGTTCACAGAGCGGAACATGACAGTGTAAACGCCTGATTGCGAGTACTTGCCGCCCTGCCACTCGTAGAACTCATCATTCTCGCAGATAACAGCTTTTTCGTGGAAATGATAGGTAGGATGGATGAAGACCGCAAGTTCGGTGACAGAGTCGCAGCCGGTGACAGAGACATGCCGGTCGTAGTATGTTCCGGCAGCCACAATCTTCTGTCCGCGCCACATAACAGTGTCAATATCACCTTTATGCAGAGTGTCGTAGTAATAATAGTCGTCACCGACATTGAGAACGAGAGTAAGGATGCTGTCGCAGCCCTGCGCACTGACCAGAGTGTCGTTATAGACACCGGATTCAGTCAGTTTGCGGCCACGGAACTGGTATGTTTCTCCGTGACAGACAGAGCCATAGATGGTATGCCGCGGAACAGGAGCTATATTGAGCACCAACTGCTGGACGCTGTCACAGCCATTGACGGTGAGCAGAGTGTCGTAATAATTGCCTTTCTCGAAGAGTTTTCTGCCGTGGAAGTCGTAGTAGGAGCCGGCGCAGACCTCGGCATAGAAGGACGTTTTATAGTCCTCCGCCCTATTGACGACAAGCGTGACAATGCTGTCGCAGCCCTGCTTGGTGAGCATAGTGTCGCGATAGATGTCCGGCTCGGTAATCTTCATATCGCGGAAAGTGTAGAAGTCGCCTTTGCACAACTCCTTATATATATATGTCTGCTGCACAGTGGGCAGGAAGTCGAGATGAAGCACGTATATGCTGTCGGTCCCTTGCGAAGAGACGTAGCGGTCGTAGTATGTACCCTGCTTGAAGTAGTCGTTGCCGCGCCAGTTGAAGCGGCCGACACCCTGACAGACGACGACAGAGGTGTCAAAGCGGAACGCATTCTTCTGCATGACAGACAGTTCGTAAACAGAGTCGCAGCCATAAACGGTTTTATGCTCGTCCTTGTAGGTGCCGGGAATGGAAATATCCTGACCGTGCCACTCTATATTGGTTTCGCCATTGAGCACCGCTGTCTCATAGAAATGATAGGTAGGAGCGTTATTGACAATGACGCGGAAGACAGAGTCGCAGCCGTAAATGGTCTGCAAGGTGTCGCAATAAATGCCGGGGGCAGTAACTTTTTTGCCCCTGAAGTTGAACTCCGTGCCTTCGCACAATTCGATACGCTCGTCATTAATATAGGATTTTCCGGCGATGAGATTCAGAATGAAGACCGTGTCAGTGCCGTTTGCGACATAGACGCTGTCGAAATAAGTTCCGGTTTCGGAGTACAGGTTTCCACGCCACTGGAGCGGCAGTTCGCCACTACAGAGGACTGTGTCAAGGCGGCGGGAGACTACAGGATTACGCAAAATGGTAAGTTCGTAAACGGAGTCACAGCCGTGCACCGTCTGGAAGTGCTTGAAGAACGTTCCGCCGGTGGAATAGACTTCGCCCTGCCATGTGAAGTCGTGCTTCTGGTTGGTGATGTGGAGAGTGTCACGGAAATGATAGGACTGGGCACGGTTGATATAGACGTGCACAATGCTGTCGCACCCGCCGACAGAGGCAAAAGTGTCAGTGACCATGCCTTTCATAACTGGCTTGCCGCGATAGAAGAAGGGAGCGTCGTCACACATCCAGACGATGTCGTTGTGTTCGTAAGTTTCAGACACTCGCAGTTTAAGTTCGAAGAGACTGTCCACGCCGTTTCCTCGCCCGACACTGACATCCTCCGCCGACTCGTAATAGAGTTTCCCGCGCCAACTGAAAGGCAGGTCGGCCCGGCAGACAGCTGTATCGGTGAGCCGCCGGTACTGGGCATTCCACTCAAGCACCAGCCTGAAGACGGAATCACAGCCCTGTGCAGTCCGCTGATTGTCATAATAGACTCCAGCCTTGTTGTAGGTCTGGCCATTATGCGCCCAAGTATAGGTGTTTCCGGGGACTATGAACCCGCGCGTTTCGCGCAGATAGGCGGGAGCGGTGTTCACCACGATTTGCACCAAACTGTCCCGCTCGCCCGAAGTGCTGTAGAGGGTGTCGTAATAAATGCCGGGAGCGTCAATGAGTATGCCACGATACTCAACACTCTGGTTCTGACAAAGGTACATCTGCTCCGTGACACTGACGACAAGATCTTCGGCGGACAGCCGTGTCGTGCAAGTGAGCAGCAACGACAGGAGCAGGAGAGAAATATATGTAAACCGTGTTCTCATAAGCAAAATTATATAATTAGACATTGGCGTTTGCGTGATTGGAATATCAGTCGTAGCACTGGCATCCTCTATGCCACGTGCCGGAGCCTCCGGTGCGGCTTCCGCCGAACATGTATGTGAACTTCAGTCCGATGATATATGGAGCCACGCGCTGCCCTGACATGACAGCGGCATAGACAGGACGCACCTGCGGCTTGGTGGCGATAATCTCGCCGTACTCATTCAGATTAGGGAAAGAGATGCGCCCCTGGTCGCCTTCAGGCACAGACGGGGAGACGCTGTTGATGCCATACTCGAAGTAGGCTCCTATTTTCAGCATGTGACAAATGCGTTCATGCGAGCGCAGCGTAGCGAGCACGTCGTAGCCGACTTCGCCTATAAGCGCACCGGCCACCTTGAGCCGCACATCCTGTCTGCCGGAGAAGAGACTGTTGTCAAGCGCAACGGGAGGCATGTCCACATACTGCTTGTAAACGGCATTCATGTCGAAAGAGCCGCTTGTGGAAACAGAGGACTTCATGGAGAAGGCCACCTTGCCGCCGAGACCGGCATAAAAGCCGTTGTAATAGTACCCCAGCATGACAGGAACATCCACAAAGCGGAAGTTTTGCTCGTCCTCCTCATGGAAGGTATATTGGAGTGTTACCGACTTACGAGGCTCCTGTGTATCAAGGCCTTCGCGCTCGCAAGTAAAGTCCTCCACATGGGCGGAAGAGTTATGCATCTGTACCTGCGCGCCGACGCTCATCCAGAAACCGGTGCGGCGGAACTCATAGCCTATTCCCGCCAAAGCCCCCCAGCCTCCGACAGGCGACACCCCTTTGATGTTGTCACTAACAGAGGCATACCCCGCCCCCATGGAGACATAGAAGAAATGGTAGTTGTCAGTGCGGCTCTTGTACTGTGCACACAAAAGCAGCGGCATGGCGAGCATCAGCCACAGCATTGCACCACGCTTTGCCCGCAGCCTGCAAGCCCCGTTATTATTGCTGTTAAAATACATGTTCATAATCATTACAATAGCGGTTTTTACGACTTTCATCCATGCACTCCGGAGCATGCTACAGTCCGAGGTACACAAATTGCGCCGCAAAGGTAACGTTTTTTTGCGAAGTGCACAAATTTATTTTACAAAAAGAATATTCTTACGCTTTTTTACCGCTTTTTTAGCTATTTTCCATCCCCAAACAGCCCTGCGTGTGAGGGTACTGTGATGGTACTGCGAGGGGACTGCGAGGGTACGAGGCAGCGCGAAGCTCGGTGGAGGAGATGTCGAAGAAGGGAGCGCCTGAGAGAAAAACGACACGTGCGTCCGTGCCCTGCATGTCAGGCGGGAGAGTGATGGCGGCAGCGGGAGAGGCAGTGAGGCCGGAGCCGGTGTGGAGAGTGATGCCGGCAGCGGAAGAGGCATCGACAACATTATCAGGAGAAGAGACGGCAGGCTGCGAAGCGGATGAACGGCGCGGATAGACAAAAACAGGGAAAGAGGAGAGAATATAACGCCAGTCGCGCCAGCGCGTGAAAATACGCCAGTTGTCCTCGCCGATGACGAGCACAAACTCATGCTGCGGGAAGGCCTGCACGAGCGCGCGCAGAGTCTGCGCCGTGTAGCTTGGCAGAGGCAGAGAGAACTCGAAATCAGACACTTGCAGCGATTTGCCCTGCGGCAGCGGGTGCTCAGCCAGAGAGAGAGCCACCGCTTTGCGCGCCTCTTCAAGGCGCAAGCGCCCGTCAGCCAGCACAGCAGAATCCTTGAGGGGGTTGTTGGGCGTGACCATGAACCAAAGCGAGTCTATGCAGGTATGCCCAAGCACCCAATGCGCCAGACCGATATGCCCGAAATGGACGGGATTGAAAGAGCCACCGTAAATGCCGACAACCATAACCTACAAACTGCTGTTTCCGTTCTGCGGGCGGCGGAACTCAGCAAGCACGACCGCCGTAGCCACCGCCACATTAAGGCTCTCGACCGCCCCGTCCCCGACAGAGGGGACAAGCAGCGGATGAGAGACGAGCTGCCGCACTTCAGGGCTGATGCCACGCCCCTCGCTCCCCATAACCAGCAGCCCCCTGCCCCGTTCAGGCACAGCGCCGATGTCATAGATATTCCGCCCGTCAAGCAAAGTGCCGTAAACGGGCAGCGACGAGCCGCGGGCGGCAGACCTTATATACTGCGCGAGGTCGCGCGTATAGTGCACGTGCACGCGTGCGAGCGCCCCCATAGTAGCCTGCACGACTTTGGGGGAGAAGCAGTCGGCTGTGCCGGCAGAGCAGACGAGGTGATGCACGCCGAACCAGTCGCAGGTGCGTATTATGGTGCCGAGGTTGCCCGGGTCCTGCACTCCGTCAAGCACCAGCACCAGTCCGTCAGCCGCATCAGGCAGCGGCATTTCCGCAGGCTTGCGGAACACTGCTATTGCCCCCTGCGGAGTGGTGAGCGAAGAGAGTTGCTTCAGTTGGTCGGGCGTGATGTCGCCGCCGGAGAAGCAGAGGTGCATGTCAAAACCGCGGCGCAGTTCACCGATGCACTTGTCGCCTTCAGCGACAAAAAGCCCCAGTTCGTCACGGAACTTTTTGAGTTTCAGGCTGCGAATAAGTTTTATCTGCGATCTTGAGATGAGTGCCATGCCGCTGTATGAAAAAAATCGTTGCAAAGATAACAGTTTTTTTGCATATCTGCAAATTTATTTGTAATTTTGCAGCCCAAAAAAGCAAGAGACCATGATACTAAGCATGACCGGCTACGGAAAGGCCGAGACGAACATCAGCGGGCGCAAATTTGTGGCAGAAATAAAAGGTCTGAATTCAAAGCAGTTGGACCTGACGGCACGCCTTGCCCCCGAGTTGCGCGAACACGAACTGAAGATAAGGCAGACGCTCGCCGTGCGCCTTGAACGCGGCAAAATAGAGCTACGGGCAGAGTGCGAGAACACGGGAAGCGAGAGTTGCACAAGCACAATCAACCGCGCCGCTTTCATGCAGCACTGGGACGAGATAGAGGAGCTGCGCAAAGAAAAAGGTCTGCCCCCCGCCGACCTGACAGAACATGTGCTACGCCTGAAAGACGTGCTGCAAGATTCGTCCGCCAGTGTATGGCAGGCGGAGGAAATAGAGGCCGCAGAAGACGCAATAAGCAGAGCTACAGACGCTTTCACAGCATTCCGAAAGCAGGAAGGAGCCGCGTTGGAGAAGATGTTCAGAGAGAAACTGGACGCGATAGAGGAGCTGCTCGGCGAAGTGGAAGGATACGAAAAGGGGCGCGTAGAAAAAATACGCCAGCACCTTTTGCTGAACCTGGGCAAACTGGCAGAGGAGACCCGCAATGCAATAGACCTGAACAGACTTGAGCAGGAGATGATTTTCTGGTTAGAGAAACTTGACATCACCGAAGAGAAAGTCCGGTTGGCCAACCACATACGCTATTTCCGCGAGACAATGGAGGGCGACGGCAGCGGTGTGGGCAAGAAACTCGGCTTCATAGCACAGGAAATGGGGCGCGAGATTAACACGCTCGGCAGCAAGTCGAACCAGTCGGAGATGCAAATAACAGTAGTCAAGATGAAAGACCTGCTGGAACAGATTAAGGAGCAGGTACTCAACGTGCTGTAAAAACAAGGAGAAGCAAGCCATGGTACTTATATTTTCGGCCCCATCGGGGAGCGGCAAATCAACATTAGTCCAATACCTGCTCGGGCAGAGGCACGACCTGGAGTTCAGCATTTCAGCCACCACCCGCCCCCCGCGCGGCAAAGAGCAACACGGGCAAGAGTACTACTTCATCAGCGAGGACGAGTTCCGCCAACTGATTGAGCAAGAGGCTTTTATTGAATACGAGAACGTCTATAAGGGCACTTACTACGGCACGTTACGCAGCGAGATAGACAGGATAGAGAGTCGCGGTCACCACGTTGTGTTTGACGTGGATGTGAAAGGCGGATTGCACCTCAAGCAGATATTCGGAGACCGCGCGCTGGCAATCTTCATTGCTCCGCCGAGCGTTGAGGAACTGCGCCGCAGACTGACCGGACGGGGCACCGACACGCCGGAAAAAATAGAGGAGCGCATAGCCAAAGCCGCTTTCGAGCTGGAGGACGCGCCGCAGTTCGACACCGTGATTGTAAACGACAAACTGGAGCATGCACAGCGGGCGCTGACTGAAAAAGTGGATATGTTCCTCGGCAAAGAGGAAGAAGACATAAAAGTGCAGCCGCAGCGATGAGAGCCTGGTTTTTCGACATGGACGGCACGCTGTTTGACTCAATGCCTCACCACGCCCTCTCGTGGGAGCGGACGATGGCGGCCAACGGGCTTGTTTTCAGCATAGAAGACTGTTACAGGAACGAGGGGCGGACGGGCAGCGACGTGATAAGCACAGCGATAAGGCAGCAGCTCCACCGCGAGGCCACGGAAGAAGAAAAGAGCCGCATCTACGCCGAGAAAGCCGCCATGTTCAGACAAATGGGCGGAGCCGAGCCGATAAAAGGCGTGAAAGAGGTGTTGCAATACCTGAAAGACAAGGGGGACGAGATATGGATTGTGACCGGCAGCGGGCAGCAAAGCCTCTTTGACACGCTTGAGAGCCACTTCCCCGGCATCTTCGCCCGCGAGCGCATGATAACAGCCTACGATGTGACCAGAGGCAAGCCTGACCCCGAGCCCTATCTCGCCGCGTGGAGGAAGTCGGGATTCAAGAAAAAGGACTGCCGCGTGGTGGAAAACGCCCCTCTCGGCATACGTGCAGGCAAAGCGGCAGGGCTGTTCACCATAGGCATCAACACGGGCCCCCTACCCGATGCCGACCTGCAGAACGAAGGAGCCGACATAGTGCTGCCGGACATGCGGACATTACTCGACAGGCTGCAGAAGAACGACAACTAAAAACACCAATGATATGAAAACAGCATTCATCACCGGCGCGTCATCCGGCATAGGAGAAGCATGCGCCCGCAAGTTCGCCGAAAACGGCTATCGCCTTATCCTCACCGCACGCCGCGCGGACAAACTCCATGAAGCGGCAGAGGAACTCAAGCACAAATTCGGGACCGAAGTGCTCGAACTCGTCTTTGACGTGCGCAACCGCGAAGAAGCACTAAAAGCCGTAGAGACACTGCCGGCAGAGTGGCGCGAGATAGATGTTCAGGTAAACAATGCAGGCCTCGCACTGGGGTTGGAGAAAGAACATGAAGGCGACTTCGCCGACTGGGAGACCATGATTGACACCAACATCAAAGGTCTGCTCACCATGACACGAGCCATTGTGCCCATGATGGTGAAACAGGGGAAAGGGCATATCATCAACATCGGCAGCGTGGCGGGCGATGCAGCCTACGCCAACGGAGCGGTATATTGCGCCACCAAAGCGGCGGTGAAGGTGCTCGGCGACGGTCTGCGCATCGATCTGGCAGACACTCCTCTGCGCGTAACCACTATCAAGCCGGGGCTGGTGGAGACCAACTTCTCTGTTGTCCGCTTCCACGGCGACAAACAGCGTGCCGACAACGTCTATAAAGGCATCAAGCCCCTTAGCGGTGCGGATGTGGCTGACTGCGTGTGGTTTGCGGCATCGGCACCCGAGCACGTGCAAGTGGCGGAGATTCTTGTACTTGCCACTCACCAGGCAAGCGGCAGTGTAGTGTTCCGCAGCTGATTATCCGAAGCTGTCTTTATTTGAAGCCTGCAGCCTTGTGTGTCTGCAGGCTTAACCTCCACTCGGGGTGTTTGAGGATATAGGCAACCGTCTCCTGTGTGTTCTGCAGACCGTTATTGTCAAGCGGTTGCAGCAGCCAGTGCGGGGCTTTTATCTTCTGCCGCCAGTGCTCGGGGCTGTCGCCTGTATAGACGACCTTTACTTCATCTGCTTCCGTCAGCACCGGCGCACTTCCGGCTTTGGGGGAGCATGTCACCCAATCAATGCCGTGCGGGACGGGGCGTGTGCCGTTGGTCTCTATGCAGATGCTGAAGCCGTGCCCGTGCAAGGTGCCGGTCAGTTCTTCGTCCGCCTGCAGCGTCGGTTCACCTCCTGTGAGCACCAGCAGACGCGTGCCTCCGTATGGCGGGTAAAGACGGTCGGCCTCGGCGGCTATAGCACCGGCAGTCAGGGTCAGCCGTGTACTGAAATCCGTGTCGCACCACGGGCAATGCAGGTCGCAACCGCTCATGCGGACAAAGACTGCGGGAAGCCCTGTGTGAAAGCCTTCGCCTTGCAGACTAAAGAAAATCTCGCTGATATTATACTTCCTCGCGCTCATACTCCGCCGCATTGCCTTCGCTCTCCTGCACGCGCACTCTGTAGCAGTTCTCCACATGGTCGCATATCCATTTGGCTATGTTCTCCGCGGTAGGATTGATGTCCAGCACGTCGTTGATATACTGGTGGTCGAACTTGTCTTTCACCACTTGCTTGATATGGCTGAAGTCTGTGACCATTCCGCTGCTGTTCAGGGTCTGTGCCTTGCAATAGACTGTTATACGCCAGTTGTGCCCGTGTATGCGCCGGCACTTGCTCTCGTAAGGCAGGTTTAGCTGGTGGGCGGCAGATATTTCGATGGTTTTTTCTACGTAATACATGACAATTGACTGTTGATGATTGAGTATGATATTTATTTAAGGCCGGAGGTCCGCACAGGCAAGTCATAGACGGTAGTGTCGTTGATGCCGGCTTCGGCTAAAGCCTCCCTCCTCTCGCGGCAGGTGCCGCATGTGCCGCAGTGGTGCTCGCCGCCTTTGTAGCAGCTCCATGTCTCACTGTAGTCGATGCCGAGGGCTTTGCCGCGGCGGGCGATGTCGGCTTTGTTTAGCAGGGTATAGGGAGTCAGCAGTTGCACGCGGTTCCAGGTTCCGGTTTCCGCAGCCTTGCTCATTGCCTCGACGAACTCGGGCCGGCAGTCGGGATAGACTGTGTGGTCGCCACTGTGGTTGGCCATCATCACATACTGCAAGCCTTCGTTTTCCGCCATTCCCGCAGCCACAGAGAGCATGATGCCGTTGCGGAATGGCACAACGGTGGAACGCATGTTGTCCTCTGCGTAGTCGCCATCAGGGACTGCCTCGGCTCCTGCAAGCAGGGACGAGCGGAAGTAGCGGCCGATGAAGTCTAACGGAATGACGATGTGGCGTATGCCGAGCCTCTCGCAGTGCAGCCGTGCGAAAGCCAGTTCCTTGTCGTTGTGGTTGCTCCCGTAGTGGAAACTGAGTGCCAGAGCGATGCGCTCGCGGTATTCGTAGAGCATGGTGGTCGAGTCAAGGCCGCCCGACAGCACCAGAATAGTGTCTTTCTCCATAACTGTCTATTGTGCTATGACGGCGGCCAGTTGGGCTGCAAGCCGTTGTTGCTTCAGTGGTTCGTGCTCCGCATCTGCATAGTTGGCAAAAGGCAGTATGCGTATGCCGCCGCGCGGAGTAAAACGGCCTGTCACTTCGAGGTATCGCGGGTCCATCAAGCGCACAAGGTCTTTCATGATGATGTTGATGCAGTCCTCATGGAAGTCCCCGTGGTTGCGGAAGCCGAAGAGATAGAGTTTGAGCGACTTGCTTTCTACCATGCGCTCCCTGGGTATGTAGGAGATATGGATGTGCCCGAAGTCGGGTTGCCCTGTCTTGGGGCAAAGGGAGGTGAACTCGGGGCAGTCGAAAGTGACGAGGTACTCGTTCTCGGGGTGTTTGTTTACAAAAGTCTCAAGGACTTGCGGCGAATACGTATCCGGGTAACGGGTGTGTGTTTCGCCGAGCAGGGTGACACCTGCCAGTTCTTCTTGTGTTCTCATGGTTGTTTTCAGTTTTTAGCAACAGGGAGGAAAAACAATAGCTCCCCATGTTTGTACATTTCGGGCTGCAAAGGTACAACATTATTTCCTGATATGCAAATTTTTTGCAACTTTCCTTCTTCTATTTTCGGAATCCGGCTATTTCATTACTGCTAACGATATGCTGACGATACGCTGACGATACGCTACTTTCCCGCTGAATTTGAAATTAAAATCCCTCACACAGGCGCTCAAAGCAGGATACACTTTTGCCACACTGCCTCTCAGCAACAATTATGTTGATAGTACGAAGCGTCCTGCCGTCGGCATAACCGGTTTTGACGACTTTCTCTAAGGCCACACCGTGGTCTCTCACTCTGGTCTCTGTACAGTAATTTGCACCGTCTTTCACACCGTAAATATACACGGCGTCACCCCCGCCTGATGGCTCCTACTTTGAGGATGCTGTTTCTTATGTCGTTCCCGTTGCTGCTTGTTTTGTCGCGGTGGTAGAATCCTATCGTGTAGATGCGCTTTATGGTCTCGTCTTGACGGTATTTGTCGTAAAAACTCAACGTGCTTGTCTTTTCATCGAATGTAATCACATTGGTCAGCTTCGCCCAAGGCACTTTGTCCGCCTCGGTAATCTTTTCCGCATCCATACTTGCCACAGCCGCCATCGCCGCTGCCAGCAAAAAGAAATACTTCTTCATAACTCCATTTTTTGGGGACTTGTTATCTCGTTCCGGCTCCTTATTTAACCTCCGCTCCTACAGCGTTGTACAGTCTCCCGTCAGGCAGCAGTATCCGCAGCTCGCCGTTTATAATGGCCTTCAGCGGCAACGTCATTTCAGAAACAACATCTTCCAATCCGTCACTGTTAAGTTCATATACTGCACCTATTTCCATGTCGCTCACCACTGTAATAGCGCGCGGATTCTTGGTCTCCCCGTCCGACCATCTGACGAACTTGTATTCGTCGTATGGCAAGGCTGTCAGGTGCAGGATGGTGTTTTCCGGCACCGCATTGAGGTCTATCTTCTCCTCGGCAAGCATAATCTCCCCTTTGTCTGACGACAACAACGTAACTACATACGTTGCCGGTGTCGCCGCATTCTGCTTGTATTGTGCCACAATATCCATGTCCTCCGTCACGTATGAGAAGTCCTTGTCCCAACCTACAAATGTATATCCCTCTACAGCAGGCACTTTCTCCGGCTCTGTCGCTGACTTGCCGTATTCCACTTCCTCCGTGATACCTATCTGCATCATGTACCAGTCGAAGAATCTTACCGAGAAAGTATATAACTTGAATACGGGTCTGACGGTGATGTCTGAGGTGATGTTCTGCAAGTCTTCCATCTGCAGCGTTTCCGTGTTTTCCCACCCGCTGAAGGTGCCTCCCTTATAATTGATAGTGTAGCCTTGGGCTGCCTGACCGTCAAACACTTGCTCCGTGAACAACGTGGTGCCGTCTATATTCTGATATGTCACCGTGTGAATGGATGTCTCTGCAACATACTGTGCCCGGATGTTCACGTCTGCTGTAATATTTGTGTACGGTTTGTCCCAGCCGACAAACACAAAGCCTTCCACCTCGGGGGCGGCAGGAGCTGTCGCGTTGCTGCCTTCCAATACGGTCTGCGTCGAACCTGCTATCACTGCGCCGCTCTTGTCAAGGAAACGGACGGTGTAATATACCGGTGTCGGAATATCCTCCCATTTTGCTGTGAAAGTGAGCACTGTCCCGCCTATAGAAGGCACGTTCAAATAAGCGTCATCGTCATACTTGTCATAGCTCTCGTTCTTCCAGCCCAGGAAAATACTGTTGTTCATTTCCGGCGCAGCCGGCATCTTCTTTATCTTGCCTCCGCAGTCCACAACTTCGGCATAATAAGCATTGTACTTGCCTAACCCCTGTGCCGTGAAGTCATATTGCTTTATCGGGTAGGCACCGTCAAACAGCAGCACATACTTGCCTGTCGTCACTTTCACGGTCTCCTCTTCACCCGGGCAGATAAAGTAGGCTTTCCCTTTCCCGTTGATGCCGGTGGTGAGTGAGTAACTTGGTTTGTTGGTGCGGGCGAAATTCAGGCAGCCGGCGCTTCCGTTCTTCAGTTCCACAAACACCGTGTCGTTATATCGTGCCGGAATACTGAAGTTGCTCCCCCACAACTGGTCTCCCTGCTTGTTCGAGGTGTACAGGTCGGCGGCAAGCGACGGGTCATTCGGGTCGTCTATCAGGCTCTTTATCCCCGTCTCGTAATACACGTCAAACTCGTATGGCTCCGACAGAATCGTGGTTCCTGCGCTATACACATTGTACCGGAAGGCCTCCCCGTAGCGCAACGATATCTTGTTGTTGTATTCGTAAGCCACTGCCACACGCAGCGGGAAATGTCTTGACTCTCCGTCTGCCTGGGCTGCATTGTATGTCCCTATGTTTATCGGGTCGTTCCATTTCCAGTTCCCTTCGCTGTCTTTCAGTCCGCGCTGGTATCTGACGCTTGCATTGGCAGGTGTGCGCAGCTCGAGGTCGAAGATGAGCGAGTCACCCATCATAGCACGCTTCTCGCTCCCAGCAAAGCCTTCATAATTGTATTCGCTCTTGTGCTCCTTCATCTCGTCATAGAAGAAGTAGGACTCCTCCCCGATGTTATACAACGCCATAACCGACATGTCTTTGTGCACATTCGTGAAGTCTTTGTTCCACGCCCTGAAGGTCATCCCTGCCATTGTCGGGGTCGCAGGGGCTATGGCATCCTCACCGCACTTGACCTGCTGTGTCGAAAGCACCGTGTAGTCTGCATTCAGGAATTTCACGGTATATTCGGCATGCTTGAGCGATGCAGTAACAGGGCATGGGGGCATCGCAAAGCTGATTTGCCCGTTATTCCCCTTTTTCAGCACCACAGGCCGTACGCTCTCCACCACATATTCCTGACAGTCCGGGGCTGTAGGCAATACAACTGTCTCCTCTGCCTTATGCAACTCAGGCTCGCCGCCATTAACCGCACACGGGAAATAAATAGCCACTTTCTTGACTTCTGTAGTATCACCCCATTTGCAGGATATTGGATGGCCGCCACATTTATAATCACCATACAAGTGAGACTCTACACGAAAATACACATTTTTATATCCCAACTTACTGTACTCCTTAACATATTCTATCGGAATATTAACCTTTCCTTCGGATAAATTGATGTACTTATAGAGTGCAGATTCCCATTGAACACTATCATTACTCATATAAAGGCAATATGTGGCGTATTCTCCTGCCATAGTACAAAACTTGCCTTTTATCCATATTGCATCACCAAATGCAACAGAATCAGGCACTTCAAAATCAAAGGTCTTACAATATGGCAACTTGCGGTCATACTCGTAGTAATTAATCAGATAAGAATGTTTCGCGTCGTCGTATGTACCTGAATAATAATCGCATAGCATAGACATTCCTCCCCCTATAAACTCTTCGTATTGGGGGCATACTATAAAAGTGATGCATGGTTTCGGATTCATCGAGGAATAACTCTTCCTGAGAAGTTCGTTTACATCTATTTCGAATGTATTGCCTTCGCCGGAATATGCAAAATTGCTCCATCTTACATTTCCCACCAAGCGTGCATCTACACCTAAACCGATATTGTCATACATATACACCATTTCGCCAAAAGGATTCTTATAGGTCGAAAAACGGTTTCCCGGAGTAAAGTCACAACTCCTGTTAATCAGATATATCGTGTAGGTTCTGTTTTGACCATTCTTGAGCAGTTCCGGCTTGTACATGTCGTCAAAGGTGAGAGTCCCTTTTTCAACGTCAAGCTTGAAGTTGGTGATGTAACGTGGCACCGGAATACTGTCCGAGGCTGTCAGTGTTGTTGCCGCACAGCACAATGCGGCTGCAAAAAGAAGTAAATATTTTTTCATATCTTGTGTGTTTTTAGTCAGGCTGTTTTCCGGTTGTCGCTTTCGCTTTCTGCCGCCACCGGTCAGCGGCAGAAAGCATGTTTGCACAGCCGCCTCAGAGTATGTCACGGTCGTCCAGAGCCTGCCGGTAGGCTTTGGCCACCATCGCGTGCTGGCTGTAGTGGGAGGTAAAGACATGTGTGCCTGAAAAGTCAGGGTTAGCGCACATGTACAGGTAGCTGGTCTCCGGCGCGTCAAGGACAGCATCTATGGTCGTCCCCCGCACACAGCGGATGGGACCGGGCGGAAGACCCGCATATTTGTACGTGTTGTAGGGCGAGTCTATCGCTAAATGACGGTTCAGCACGCGGCGCAGCTTGAAGTTGCCGGTTGCAAAAATCACGGTCGGGCAAGCCTGCAGGTGCATGCCTTTGCGCACGCGGTTGAGATAAAGGCTCGCTATCAGCGGATACTCCGCCTGCTTGTTGGTCTCCGACTCCACTATGCTCGCTATCGTCGCCACCTCCTCGCGGGTGAGGTGCTTGGCTTCGGCTTTTGCCGTGCGCTCGTCGGTCCAGAAGCGGTTGTACTCCTGCTGCATGCGCTCGAAAAGCTTGTCGGGGCTCATCGTCCACCACACCTCGTAGGTGTTCGGGATGAACATGCAGACTGCCGTCTCACGTGTCAGCCCGAAGCGCTTCATGTAATCTGCCGAGTCCAGCCTGACTATAATCTCCGCCGAGTCCATAAGCAGCTGTTTTGCAAGGCAGCCCGCAAGCTGGTCGCGCGTACGTATCCTGTTGGTCCAGGTTATGTTCACGGGGCTCTCCTGACCCCTCAGCACTCTGCGTATCAGGTGTTTGTCGCCTATGCGCGCGGGGAACTTGTAGTACCCGGGCGTGGGCGATGTATAGAGCATGTAGCGCGCATGCAGCCGCCAGTCGGTCATGGACCCTATCCGGTAGTCCTTCTGCATCAGGGTCAGCAGGCTGTCGGCCGTCATACCCGGATAGACGTAGTAGCCGTGACTTTCCCCGTCATAGCTCTCGTAGTTGCACACTTCAAGGCGGTAGTACTGTTCCACTGCCCAGGAGCCGCCCAAAAACACAAGTGTCCCTATTGTGGCACACACTGCAATTATTATCTTCTTCTTTTTTGTCATATATCAGTGCATTATCTTGTATATCAACTCTTTCCAGAGGTCGTCGTCCTTCGCGCTCGGATTGTTTATACCCTTCAGACGTGCGTCCGTCTCGCGGAAATAGCCTATTATGCGGAATGTCTTCCCTGCCGACCAGCGCCGCGCTGCCGCTGCATAGTCTTTCACGAAATACGGCGATATGCCTAATGCCGCCGAAGCCGTGCGCTCGTTCTTGTCCGGCAGGTAATGATAAATCATCAGGTTCGAGAAAAAGGAGTAGAGGATGCCCAGTTCTTTCACCATCGGGTGGTCTTTCGAGGTGGCGAAGTACTGTGTTATCCTGTTGGCTTTCAGCACATCACCTTTCACCAGCGCGTCCTGCAGTTCAAAGACGTTATAGTCTTTCGATATGCCTATGTTCCTCTCCACCAACGCGAGGTCTATCGCCTTTTTGTCCGCCGGCATACCCGTAATCAGTTTGTCCACTGCCCCCGCTATCGCGCTCAGGTCTGCACCGAGATAATCGGCCAGCAGCTGCGGCACACGCGGGTCCACCGTCACTCCCCCGTGCTCTTTCAGGCGCTCAGCGAGGTAGTTCCTTATCCACCCTGCCACCTGATAGTCGCGCAGCTTGTCCGATGCCATCATCACGCCGCCCTTCTTCTCGAAGTTCTTGAAGAGCGACAGACGCTTGTCCGGAGCGCCGTATTTGTAGCAGAACACCAGCAGCGAAGTGCTTTGCGGAGCGTCCATGTACAGACCCAGCGCGTCCCATTTGCGGATAGTCTGCGCCTCTTTCACTATGATGACTTTCCTTCCGCCCATCATCGCAAAACCGCGTGCCGCACTTACCACTGTCCCCACATCGCCCCCCTGAAGGTCTTTCCCGTATATTATTGTCTGGTCAAAGGCTTTCGCCGCCTCGTCCAGGACGTTGCTCTCTATCCAGTCCGCCACTGCGTCTATGTAGTACGACTCCTCGCCATACAGCATATATACAGGGGCGAACTGACCCTGCTCCAGCAACCGCATGACTTCCTCGTACTTCATAATCCCTCGATTTCTTTATTCTATTCCTCGTACTTCTCTTAATTCCTCATTCCTCACTCCTCATTTTTTCAAGCCCGCTCTCCCCGCAATTTATATAATTTGCGCTGCAAAGATACAACAATTTTTGCACACATGCAAATAAAACTTACCTTTGCTACATTTTTTTCGGAACCCCGCTCCCGCCTTCTCAAAAAACTGACTTTCACATCCCCCTCAAGCCTCATTTCATTCCGCCCCTCATTTCCCTCCGCCACAAAACCCATGTCACCTTCGCCCCTCCATTTCACCTCCGCCCCCCCCTCACTCCCTCACAAAATCTCTATGCCCTTCTCCCTCCCCCCCGCGCCCGACTACTCTCCAACTCCCATTCTCACCCCCTCCTACACTTTCCCTCCTCACAACCATCTCCCCCATGCCTTCACTGTTCCCCCCTGCCTTAACTGTCTCCCCCAAGCCTTACCCCCCCCAACCTCCACTACTCCACTACCCCGCTCCCCACGTCTCTGCTCCCCACGTCTCTGCTCCTCTCCTGTCTCCCCTCCCCGACCCCCGCTTACCGCCCCTACCCCCCACCCGC
>JAFPZY010000048.1 GCA_017417025.1 Paludibacteraceae bacterium
ACCTTTGTATTTCCAGAACACACCCTTGCCGAAGTCATAACTCAGCGTCAGTTGCGGACGGGCAATCCAGTTTGACTGTTTCTGTCCGGCTTGCTCGATATACGTGTGCATGGCACCGATACCCACAGCATAGGAAAACTGCTTGACGCGTTGCTGCACTTCCGCAAAAGCGTACGTCTCCGCCGTCATCATAGAAACCTTTGTACCTTGTACATCGTCCCTTTGTACATTATATAGGTTTTCCATCCATTGCTGGTTGTGGCGTACACCGACCGTCAGGGCGATGTTCTCCCAATCCTTTTCATAGATGGCTTCGCCGATGAGCGAGTATTTGTTGCCCTTTACGCGAGAGGTTACATCCGTCGTGTCTGCAACCGTCTCGCCCAGTGGTGTTTGCTCAAAACGGCGGTCGTTGCTGCTATTGATATACGTGCCCACCACGTCGAAATACAGATGGTGGTCGTTCGGCAGGTTGTGCTCGTAGTAAATGTCCAACGAGGGTGAAATGGATTTTGAACTTTCGTGGTCGTGAATAGCAAAACTGTCCGTGCCCTGATACAGATACGAATCGCGGTTGGTCTTCGAGTGCGGCATGAATAGCATGTTATCGCGCAAAGTGATATTGAGCATGTTTTTCTCGCCGTTCGTCCAGTTATAAGTCAAACCGAGATTGACAGGATTACCCTTGAAACGTGTCGGTTCGCCCACTTCGCGGTTCTCTATCGTGCCCGTTGAAAAGTTGTACGTCTCGGCGTTCGTGCGCGTCCAATAGATGTCACGCGGCGAGTAGTGCGTCATAAGGCTGAACGATGATTTGCCGAAGTTCACCTTGCCCGACAGATGGTACTCGCCCCAACCGGGCATGGTCACACCGTTGGAAGCATTGAGCATCAGATTGCCGCCTGTGTCGCGGTGCTTGACGATGTAGTTGATGACAGCCGCCGCTCCGTTAAAGCGCACACCCGGCTGGTCGTGGTACTCGATGCGGATGACATCTTTCGGGTTGATTGCCATGACCTCGGAATTGCTTGCTTCTATGCCGTTGATACGCAACTGCACGTCTTGGTTGGCGAGGGTCTTGACGGTGTTGTCCGCAGGGTTCACCACGATACGCGGAATCTGCAAGTTCTGGAGCAGCGACATGCCATCGTGCGATGCTTTGCGCTGCTCGCGGTTAGGTAGCAAGATCTGCTTGTCCACCTTTTGGATCACGCTTTGTGCTTCGACCGTTACTTCTGCTAATTTGAACATGGATGTGTCCATCCGTAACGTGTCCTGTGCGGTGTTGACCGTGTCGTTAACTTGGTTGGCAGCCATTGACACGGCGCAAACCATCGCCGCTGCCAATACGAAAATTCTTGCTTTCATTTTCTTCATTTTTGAGTTGTAAAACGTTTCAAATTTTGCTGCAAATTTACTATAAAAACCCATTTATATCCAAATTCTACGATTTATATTTGCCTATTGTAAATTACTGAAATATAGCACTTTAATAAAACAAAAATTTATATATGGCCTTTATGGGTTTATATCAACTTGCGTATGTCAGAAAATTTTTGTAATTTTGCACTGTTTTTTGAAAATCGTATCGAAAATGAGTATAGCGAAATTTGGATGGTTTGGCATTCTCGGAATGGCTCTCTGCCTCATGAGTGCGTGCGCTAACGGAGACGTGCAGCGTGTGCAGAAAGCGGAAGAGCTGCTTACCGTGAACAGGGATTCGGCAATGGCGATATTGCGCGAAGTGGTACGTCCGGACCAGTTGCCGGAAGAATCAAAAGCCCTGTATTGGTTCTGCGTGGCAGACATACGCGCCAACACCATGCAATCGCTATCCGAAGACTCTATGATCTGTTGGGCGGCGCAGTATTTCCGCGACAGGTGGCTGCAAGACGGAGCGTACGAGGATTATATGATGAAAGCGGGCATGGAGGAGGCTTTCTATTGGTGGTGGAATGATGATAAAGAAAAGGCGCAACAGGTGTTGCAACGTCAGCAGCGATATGCCGAGGAGATAGCAGAAAAGAAAGGCGAACATATCTGGGAAGTGATTTTGCTGCGCATATCTGCCGAATTGGCTATGCGTGATTACGATTATGAGCACGTGCGCGATTACACGGAAGCACTCATCCGTCTTGGTGACGAGAAAGCAATCCATCTTGACGAAGTGGTGCGTGTCTATAACGGCATGGCAATTACGTATTTCTATTTGGGCGAATACGACAAGATGGAGGAGAGCTTCGAGAAAGCGATTGCACATACTTCGGATTCCGCGTTTATTGTTAATGTGGTTCGCCGTAACTATGCCGACTTGTTAGGAGAAATCGGGCAGACTGACCGCGCTATCCGAATGCACGAGGAACTGGCAACCGTCTATAGAGAAGGGGAGAGTTGGCTATTGGTGGAAAGCCTTTATTCTTTGTCGCGTCTTTGGCTCAACAAGGGCGATAAACAGCGTGCAGACAGATATATGCGTGAGGCGGAAGAACTATTTGAAACTTACCGTGCAACTATTTCTTCGCCATCCGCAGAAGCAGGTCTGTTGGCGCATCGGCAAGTGCTGAACTATGCGCTGCACGGCAACTACCAGATGATGCCCTTAGCCACGTACAACACGCAATGGCAGGATAAAGATTATATTCGTTACCGTGTGGCAGAAGCCAAAGAGAGTTCAATGAGTGATTTGCGCGAACAAGTGCTGCGGCAGAAGTTGGCAAAGCAACGGCAAACGATACTCATTGTTGGTCTTGTCGGCGTAGTATTTAGCTTGTGCCTGTTGTTCGTCTATCTGTATCGCCGCCGTCAACGGCTGCTTTTGGAGAAAGAGGAAGAAATTGAGACCCTGCGTAACATGTTGGCGTCAGCAGATAAACCGGACGACCGGTTTAGAACCGGAGCAAGCCAACCTGCGGATGGGAATGTGCGCAAACTGATGTTGCAGCAGTTGGGTGTCATCAAAACGATTGCCGGAACACCCACCGAAGCCAACCAACATCTGCTTGCACGCCTCATGGCATTGAATGAGGAAACCGCCAATGCCCTCATCGACTGGTCAAGCATTTATCAAACTATCGATTTAGTCTATGACGGTTTCTATACACATCTTTGGGACAAATACAAAGATGTGTTGAACGAAAAGGAGCTCCAACTTTGTTGTTTACTCAAAGCGGATTTCTCCACCAAGGAAATCAATATGCTCACTCGTCAAAGTCTCCAAACCATCTACCAGCGCAAGACCCAAGTCCGTCAGAAACTCTCTCTCGCCGAAGCCGAAGACATCACAACTGCGATAATCTAATTAGAACAACGCTCACACCGGGCGTTGTTTTCGTATATCTCTTTATCCCGCTCAATCCCACCGCCCAAAGGTACAATAATTTTTCGAGATATGCTAATAAAAATATGCAAATAAATTGACAGATTTTTTTGTTTTTGCGCTACCCTTGCGCTACCCTTACGCTACCTTTAGGCTGTGAAATTGCGGCATGAAGTTTTATTTCTTCTGTGAAATGAAAAGTCCCGCAATAATCAGCGCAATACCTGCCAGTTTGCCCGCAGGCAGCTGCTCCGCCAGAAAGAGGTACATGAACAGCGCCGTGAAGGCGGGGCGTATGTTGTTGAAGGCGTTGGTGCGGGTCACTCCGATGCGGCGTATAGTGTAGCAGAACATGACAAACGCCGCCACCGACGAGAACGCCGCCAGATAAACGATGCTCCCGCAGGCCCTCCACCACACATCGGCAGGCACATCGGCCGGCAGCAGTCCGCCGGCATGCATACCGTCGGTGAAGCCCCACAGAGGCCAGAAAAACAGCAGCGCCACCACCTGCGTGTAGAAAACAGTGGTGAAAGGGTTGTATTTTTCAGGAATGCGTTTCAGCAGAATGGTGTAAGTGACCGCCATCGAGACGGCGGCAAAAGCCAGCGGCAGCCCCCACATACTCCCTATGCTGAAGTCTGACGCTCCGACAAAGACCAGCATCAGCATGCCCGCCGTGGAAACGACGATGCCCGCTATATTCCATAATGTCACGCGCTCGCGCAGGAAGACGAAGGCGAACAGCGGGGCAAGCAGCGGCGAAGTGGACAGCAGCGCCTCCGCTATGGTGGGCGAACTGAGCGCCTTGTAGGCGTAAGTCTCTGTTATATAGTACAGACACGGCTCGCTCAGCCCGCAGAGCAGGAAAACAGGAATATCCTGCCGCTCTATCTTCTTCAGCCCGAGCAGCGGGTTGCCTTTGCACGCAAGCCCGATTACGAGCATCAGCAGCACCGACAGGCTGAACCGCACAACAATCATAGTGTGCGGCGGAAAAACCTCAAGCGCGAATTTGATGGCTATGCCTGACACCGACCAGATCAGCATCGACGTGACAACCGCAATATAGGGCAGAATATTCTTCATTTCAGCATATTTTGAAAAAAAACGCACAAAGGTAAAACTTTTTTTGGACGTATGCAAAAAAAACAGTAACTTTGCAGGCAAATTCCGTTTTTTACGTCCGGAGGGCGGATTTTGCGGATATACTGTCGGCTATTCAGCAACCCAATATAACTAATCTTGAAATAAGGATTATGACAAGAGACACAGAGATTTTTGACCTCATCCGCCGCGAGCGGGAGCGTCAGACAAAAGGCATCGAACTGATTGCCAGTGAGAACTTCGTGAGCGACCAGGTTATGGAAGCCATGGGCAGTGTGATGACCAACAAGTATGCCGAGGGCTACCCGGGCAAGCGCTACTACGGAGGCTGCGAGGTCGTGGACGAGAGCGAGAACATCGCACGCGACCGCCTGAAAAAGCTTTTCGGGGCAGAGTACACCAACGTGCAGCCGCACTCCGGCGCACAGGCCAACATGGCTGTCTTCATGGCATGCCTGCAGGCGGGCGACAAGTTCCTCGGGCTTAACCTCAGCCACGGCGGACACCTCAGCCACGGAAGCCCCGTGAACTTCTCCGGAATCATGTTCCACGCATTGGAGTACAGCCTCAAAGAGGAAACGGGCCGCGTCGATTACGACCAGTTGGAGCAGGTGGCACGCGCCGAGCGTCCGAAGCTCATCATCGCCGGCGCAAGCGCTTACAGCCGCGAGTGGGACTACGAGCGCATCCGCAAAGTGGCTGACGAGATTGGGGCCATCTTCATGGTCGATATGGCTCACCCCGCCGGACTGATTGCCGCCGGACTGCTCAACAACCCCCTCAAGTACGCACACATCGTCACCTCCACCACCCACAAGACACTGCGCGGTCCGCGCGGAGGTGTCATCCTCATGGGCAAGGACTTCCCCAATCCCTGGGGCAAGACCACACCCAAGGGAGAGGTCAAGATGATGTCGGCTCTGCTCGACAGCGCCGTCTTCCCCGGCACACAGGGCGGACCGCTCGAGCACGTCATTGCCGCCAAAGCCGTGGCTTTCGGCGAGGCGCTCACTCCCGAGTTCAAAGTCTATCAGACGCATGTGAAGAAGAACGCGGCCGTGCTCGCACAGGCGTTCATCGACTGCGGCTACAAGATCATCTCCGGCGGCACCGACAACCACTCAATGCTGGTTGACCTCCGCACCAAGTACCCTGACCTCACCGGCAAGGTGGCCGAAAAAGCGCTTGTCGCTGCCGACATAACCACCAACAAGAACATGGTCCCCTTCGACAGCCGCAGTGCTTTCCAGACCTCCGGTCTCCGCTTCGGTACACCCGCCATCACTACGCGCGGACTCAAGGAGGACAAGATGCCATGGATTGTGGAACTTATTGACCGCGTGCTGCGTGACCCCGAGAACGATGCCAACATAGCTGCCGTACGCGAAGTGGTTAACGCAGAGATGAAGCAGTATCCGCTTTACGCCTGGTAATCCGTCTCTTACGGCTCTGACACAATGCCCGCAGCTCTGTGCTGCGGGCATTGTCAGCCAAACTGTTTGTTCTGATGCGCCGCTGCTGCCTTCTTATATGTCTCATCCTTGCCGTTCTGTCGCTTAGGGCGCAGGACGACATGGTCTTGCGCGATGAGCCCAATCCCACGAAGGACAGCCGCTCGCCCAAGCCGCGCATACCACGCAAGCGCGCCGCGCGCTATACGCAGGCGCAGCACAGGCAGCGCACCGACCCCAAGGTCCGCATGCGATACCGCCTCTCAGGAGCGGTCGGATGGCTCAACCGCGACGACAAAATAGCCGGCACAAGCAAGATGCAGGGGCTGACGCTCGACCGCCCCGTGGTGCTCGGAGGCACTGTCGCTTTCGAGTTCCTCCCCACAGGCAGACTCGAGAGCCTGCAGCAGTGGAACAATGCCAGTATCGGACTGGCTTTCAGTGCTTTCGACCTCGGGCAGCAGCACTATCTCGGGCAGGCTTTTGCGCCTTATGCCTATCTTAATGTCCCACTTGTCAAGACGCGCAGGTTCGTCTTCGGCCTGCGTCCCGGCATCGGAGTCGGCTTTGTCACAAGGACTTATGCCAACACTGTGCCTGACGACCTGCGCTGGGAGGCTTATCAGGTTACACTCAAGGGGGAGACCAAAAGCCGGCAGATTGCCAACATCTCGGTCGGCAGTATCGCCAATGCTTTCCTTTCCGGCGGCTTGTACATGGATTTCCCCCTCCGCAAGGGCTGGGACCTCACTTTCAGCCTCGCATGGCAGCACCTGAGCAACGGCAGCGTCATGACACCAAATGCCGGCTACAACATGTTCAACGCCGAAGTCGGCTTTGCCTATACACCCTCCAACAGCCCGCGCGGCTTCCATTTCCACGAGCCGTACACCAAAGTCCCGCACAGCCTCTACGACGGAGTGGAAAAGAAGTGGGACGTTGAGATAAGTGCCGGAGGAGGGGCAAGAAGCGTCTATTATCGCGACCGCGACTGGTTCGGCGTGGCGGCGCTGAGCCTGAGTGCGCACTGGAAACCGCTCAGTATCTTCCGCTTGGGTGGGGGAGTAGATGTCTTCTACGACGGGGCGTATGCCGCCGTCTGCGACGAGTTCGCCAAAGAGAACACAGCCCACGTCACCTATTTCTCAAAGACTTATCTTGCCGAAAGCAAGCTCTCCAACTGCTTCCGCGTGGGGGTCAGCCTGCAGCCCGAGATGGTTCTCGGCAATCTCACTTTCGGCTATCACCTCGGCATCTATCTTTACGACCCCGTTAAAAACCTTGAGCCTTACGCCGAGGCGAAGAAGGGGCTGAAAAGGGGGATTTTCTATTCTTACGACCCGCTGAAAGCCAGCACTTATCAGGACGGCTGGTTCTACCAGACGCTCCTGCTCAAGTACCGCTGCAGCCGTCACATCTTCGTCCAGCTCGGACTTAAAGTACACATTATGAAGGCCGAGTTCCTCTATGCCGGCCTCGGTGTAGCGCTCTGATATACTCCAGAAACTCGCCCTCTGATATACTCCTGAAACTCGCCCTCTGATATACTTCTTAAACTCGCCCTTTGTTATACTCCTGAAACTCGCCCTCTGATATACTCCTGAAACTCGCCCTCTGATATACTCCTGAAATTCGCCTTCTGATATACTCCTTAAACTCGCCCTCTGATATACTTATGACGAGCAGGGAAAAATCATCTTCCTTGAAACCTACAATGCCGATTACAACACCGTGGACGGGTTCGCCGACTTGATTTTGGAACTCTTCCCCCCTCAGTGCAAAGATGCGTCTTCCTCTGCTTCTGCGTGCATGAGCCCGCAGTCTTCCCCTTCGTCCTCTTCTCGTCGCGTCATCTTCTCGTTGCGTCCTCTTCTCGTCGCGTCATCTTCTCGTTGCGTCAGCTTCTCTTCGCGTCATCTTCTTGTTGCGTCGTCTTCTCGTCGCGTCATCTTCTCGTCGCGTCGTCTTCTCGTCGCGTCATCTTCTCATTGCATCATCTTCTCGTTGCGTCATCTTCTCGTCGCGTCAGCGATGAGCATAAAGACAAGTGTCTTCTCTCCTTTGAGCAGCCCTGTCGCTGCCAATTACGGCAAAAGGACGGCAAAAAGACGGCAAAAGGACGGCAAAAAGACGGCAAAAGATAGGGCCTTTGTAATGAGAAAAGGCTGCTTTCATGCAGCCGGTCCGGATATAAAAAGCACCTCCGCCGGCGGTGTGCCGAAAGAGGTGCTTACAAGCAATCTGGTATCAATGTAGGGAGGCTCCTGCTCAGAGTTCCTCGCGGATGAGGTAGTCGTTGCGCGACTGTGAGTTGCGGATTATGAGCTCGCCTAAAAAGCCTGCCAGAAACAGCATGCAGCCAAGCACCATCATCAGTATGCTCAGGTGGAAATACGGATTGGTCCCGACCAGCATGGCATGCACGCCGTGGTGCAGGGCGTAGAGTTTCATGCCCCCAACAACTACTATTGCCACAAAGCCGAGGAAGAACATCAGACTCCCTATCAGCCCGAAGAAGTGCATCGGTTGCTTGCCGAACTTGTTCAGGAACCACAGTGTCAGAAGGTCCAGGTAGCCGTTCACAAACCTGTTCAGCCCGAATTTCGACACGCCGAACTCCCTTTTGCGGTGCTGGACCACTTTTTCGCCTATCTTCGTGAACCCTGCGTTCTTGGCAAGGTACGGGATGTAGCGGTGCATCTCCGAGAACACCTCTATGTTCTTCACCACCTCCTGCCTGTAGGCCTTCAGTCCGCAGTTCATGTCGTGCAGGTGCAGCCCTGTCACGCGGCGTGCGGTGGCGTTGAACAGCTTCGACGGCAGGTTCTTCGTCAGGGCGTTGTCGTAGCGCTTTTTCTTCCACCCGCTCACAAGGTCGTAGCCTTCTTCGCGAATCATGCGCACCAGCCCGGGTATCTCGTCCGGAGAGTCCTGCAGGTCGGCATCCATCGTTATCACCACTTCGCCCTGCGCTGCGCGGAAACCGCAGTACAGCGCCGCCGACTTGCCGTAGTTGCGGCGGAAGCGTATGCCGCGCACATGCTCCCTGTCCGCCTTTTTCAGCTCTTCCACCACCTGCCATGAGCCGTCCGTGGAGCCGTCGTCCACGAACAGGACTTCATACGACAACCCCTCTTGCGCACACACGCGCGCAATCCATTCATATAGTTTCTTTAGCGACTCCTCTTCGTTGAAAAGAGGGATGATTACCGAAATATCCATAACTCCGTTGTCTTTGGTTACTGACACATCACCGGCGCTGTTGCCTTTGGCTGCCGAAACATCACCGGCGCTGTTGTCTTTGGCTGCCGAAATATCACCGGTGCTGTTGTCTTTGGCTGCCGAAATATCACCGGCGCTGTTGCCTTTGGCTGCCGAAACGTCACCGGCGCTGTTGCCCATAAAATGTGGGCTTTGTGTTTTTCGCTGCAAAGGTACTTCTTTTTCTGCATACATGCAACACTCTGCCAAAAAAAATCTTCCCGCACACTCTTGACGCGCTCTTTGAGCTGAAAATATTGCTGAGTATCCTTGTTTTCGGCTCTCCGGCTTCTCTTTTTTCTGCATATTTTATTTTTTTTGACTAAATATTTTGACAGTTGCACATTTTTTTGTACCTTTGCGCGCCGAAATGTCAGACACAGGAATACTAATATGGATAAGAAACTCAACTTTGCGCTAATAGGAGCGGCAGGATATATAGCTCCGAGGCATATAAAAGCTATAGCGGACACGGGCAACAACCTCATGGTGGCATACGACAAGTTCGACTCTGTCGGCAGGCTTGACAGTTCTTTCCCTGACTGCTCTTTCTTCACCGAGAACGAGCAGTTCGACCGCTTCTGCTCAAAGCAGATGCGCACTTCGCAGCCTCTTGACTGGCTCTCTATCTGCACTCCCAACTACACGCACGATGCTTTTATCCGCTACGGGCTGCGTCTCGGCGTGAATGTAATCTGCGAAAAGCCGTTAGTGCTCAACCCTTACAACATAGACAACCTTGTGCAGCTTGAGCAGGAAACCGGTCATCAGGCCTACACCATACTGCAGCTGCGTCTGCATGAGGCGATAGTGAACCTCAAGAAGAAGATTGACAACGGCCCGCAGGATAAGATTTACGACGTGGACCTGACATATATCACTTCGCGCGGCAAGTGGTACTACAGTTCGTGGAAAGGCGATGTGCACAAGTCGGGCGGTGTGGCAACCAACATTGGTGTGCACTTCTACGACATGATGCAGTGGGTATTCGGCCCTGTGCAGAAGAACATAGTGCATGTCATGTCTTTCGACCGCGTGGCAGGCTACATGGAACTTAAGCGCGCCCGCCTGCGTTACTTCCTGAGTATCAATGCCGACTGCCTGCCTGCCAACGCCGTGCAGGGCGAGAAACGCACCTACCGCACATTGAGTATCGACGGCGAGGAGTTCGAGTTCTCGCAGGGCTTCACAGAGCTGCACACCGAGTCGTACAGGCGTATATTGGCAGGGGAAGGATTCCGTATCAGCGAGGCGCGCCCGTGTATTGAGACGGTCAGCGAGATACGCCATGCCACTCCGATAGGGCTGGTGGGCGATTATCATCCGCTCGCCCGTCTGCCGCTGGCTCCGCACCCCTTCGGTTGGGACGAAAAACGATAAGGACACAAAAAGACATGCACACAATGAAACGCACGCTGACATATCTGTTATACGCCTGTATCGCTTTGTGGTGTTCTTCTTGTGTCACCTCCAAAAAGGTGAACCTCCTGCAGGAGCCGACCAAGCACAACAAGATTCCCGAGTATGCGGATACACTCAGTTATGAGGACTACCGCCTGCGCATAGGCGACCGGATAGACGTGCGCGTATATTCGGTGGACGAGCAGGTGAAGAAACTGTTCACTGCGAGCGGCGTGTCCGGCTCCAACATGAACAACCGCTACAACGTATCGTCTTCAACTGGCTATGCCAACGAACTGTACACTTATCTTGTGCTTGAGGACGGCACTATGGATTTCCCGTTAGTGGGGAAAATACAGGTCAGGGGTATGACGACACGCGAAGTCAAACTCCGTCTGGAGGAGGAACTGGCGACCTTTATACGCGACTACGGTGACTACAAGATGGTGTCGGTGGACGTTCAGGTGGTGCAGCGCATGTACAGCGTAATAAGCGACAGAGGGGCGGGCAACTTCCCGATACGCCGCGAGAAGCTGACAATATATGAGGCCCTTGCGCAGGCGGGCGATGTTGGCGACTGGAGCGACCGCTCGAAAGTGCGCATTGTCCGAGAGATAGAGGGCAAGACGCAGGTTATCATGTTTGACGTGCGCTCCAAGGACATCATCAACTCGGAGTACTACTATGTGGAGCCCAACGACGTTATTTATGTGCAGCAGCTGCGCGGAAAGGCGTTTGGCATCTCCAATGCTGCGACCACAGTGGCTGTGGTGGCTACAACGCTGTCCTTCGGAGGCTTTGTCTATGCCATTGTGCAACGTATCATCAATGCGTCTAAATAAATTGATGATTGATAATTGATAATCAATAATTGATAATCGATAATTGATATAAGTAATACAATTGATATAAGTAATACCCAATGTTTCTAAAAGACAAGCGACATCCTCAATGAAAGCTCTGAAACACATATATTTGGTTTGGCTCGCACTTCTGCTGGCCGCTGTCTCGTTTACAGGGTGTTATCCGCACCGCGCTGTAGGACTGTTGCAGGACAGGGACAAACTCCCTCATTACGACAGTGTACCTTATCAGCCTTATCGTCTGCATGTCAATGACGAGATAGTGTATCGCGTCATCACTCTTGACGAGACACTTGCCAAGACTTTAGCAGTAAACAACTCTTCAGCGAACAATAACAGCAGTCAGTATGCATACACCTATCGCATCTACTCCGACGGCACGGTGGACCTCCCTTTCCTGCCGCCGATACACCTTGAAGGGCTTACGGAACTGGAGGCGCAGGACACGGTGAAGAAGTACATGCGTGAACTTATTCCTGACGCAGAAATAAAACTTGCGCTCTACAACAAGCAGTTTACCGTGCTCGGCGACATCAGTTCTGGCGTAAAATACATATATAAGGAGAGGATGACCATCTATCAGGCTCTCGCCATGACAGGCGACCTTATGAAATCAGCCGACCGCAAGCATGTGCGCATCATACGTCCGCATGGCAACGGAGAACCGGAGATACTGGAGTTTGATATACGCACCAACACGCTGATAGACTCCAAGTACTACTACATCTATCCCAACGACCTTATATATGTCAGCCGCGAGAAGGCAAGTTTCTTCAAACAGGAGACTTACCCTGCCTTCTTAGGTTTGATTACCAGTTCGGTGGCTCTGCTTATAACAGTGCTTAACTATATACCCGGCGCACATTGACATCAACCTTGAAACACATATACAGACATGTCAAAAGATAATCCGTATTACTCTGACCCGTATCAGGACCCGCAGAACAATCCTTATGCAGACCCTTATCAGGATCTGCACAAGAATCCCTACAACCCGTCCAACCCATATACGAATCCGTATAAGAACCCTTATACGAATCCTTATCAGGATAATCCCTACAACAACCCTTACCAGAACCCGTATGCCAATCCTTATATGGCGGTGCCTTACCAGCAGCCCCCGCAGGAAGAGGAGAAGAGCAACTTCAACATCATGGAGTGGGTGGTGCGTGTCATCCACTACTGGTATTTGTTTGTTATCGCGGCGGCTCTTGCTTACGGAGTGGCTTCCTTGCTTAACCGCAAGTGGATTGAGGAGTATGAGTCAAGCGGCTCCATCCTGATCAAAGAGACGGGAACGATGTATGCCAGCCAGGGCGCATTGATGCAGGGCTTCGGCCTGGAGCCGGTGTATAAGAACATTAACAACCAGTTGGTGCTCCTCACATCATTCGACCTGCTTTCGCGGGTCATAGACTCCATTCCATTCCTCCGTGTGGACTACTACACACAGGGACGCTTCAAGACGCGCAACCTCTATAGGAATACTCCTGTAATTGTAGAGCCTGACTATGTGGACGAAAGCATCAAAGGTCTGCTCTTCCGCTGTACGATAAACGGTGACGGCACGCTCCATATAGTGTCCACAGACGAGAAACGCCCCTTTGATGCAACAGTCAAATACGGAGAGAAGTTCAAGGCTCCGCATTTCACAGCCACCTTCTGGCCCAGCGAGCACATGAGTCAGTCGGGGCAGATATACTTCCGTTTCCGTACGCGCGAAGGACTTGTCAATGAATTCCGTAACCGCATGCGGCATGACTTTGTCATGGACGGAAGCTCGGTACTCAAGCTCACACTGCGAAGCCAGACTCCTGAGCGTGACTGCGAGTTCATCAACAAACTGGCAGAGATTTACCTCATGCAGAACCTTGAGCGCAAGAACCTGGTTGCCGACAAGACGATAGAGTTTATTGACAAGCAGCTTGTCGTGCTGCAGCAGTCGCTTGAAGACAGCGAGGGCGCCATGACTTCTTTCAGGCAGCAGAACAAGTTTATGAACGTAAGCACCTATGCCGGAGAACTCATGTCGCGCATGTCAAGTTACGACCAGAAGGCAATGGAGCTCCGACTCAAAGAGACCTATCTCAACTACCTGACCGACTACCTCAACCAGTCAATAGCCGACGGCACCATTGCTTCGCCGTCGTCGCTCGGCTTGTCGGAGTCGTCGCTCAGCGGGCTGGTGGCACAACTCAATGCACTGCAGCTGCAGCGCGGCGAGCTCTCGGAGAAGAACGTCTATTACGCCAAGCTCACCAACGACATCAATAACGTGAAGGTGACAATAGAAGAGGTCGTCAAGTCTATGACAGCTACGCTTGACATCGAGAAGAAAGACCTTCAGCAGCGTTATGCCGAGGTGGAAGTGGATATGAAGAAGCTGCCTGCGAAAGAACTGGAGATGGTGAGCATTGAGCGCAACTACCGCATAGACGACAACTACTACACCTTCTTCCTGCAGAAGCGCGCCGAGGCGGAGATACAGAAAGCGAGCAATGCGCCGGACAATGAGGTAATGGACAAAGCCAGACCGATGTATATCGTCAATGCCAAGACCAAAGCGCAGACGAGGAACACATGTATAGCTATAGGGTTGCTGATTCCGCTTGCACTTATCATCCTTTCGGAACTGCTGAATGACAAGGTGCGTACTCCGAAAGAGGCGGAGCAGCTGAGTTCCTTCCGTCTTATAGGTTCCATACGCCACGCCAAGACCCAGAACCCGACGCTTGTCAAGGCCAGTCCGCGCTCCAGTTACGCAGAGATGCTGCGTGCTATCCGTACGCGCATTGAGTTCATCACCGGCAAGAAAACGGGAATATCGCTGTGTATAACGTCCACGGAGTCGGGCGACGGTAAGACGTTCCTTTGCTCTAACCTTGCCTCGCTGTATGCGCTCACCGGCAAGAAGACCATCCTCATTGACCTGGATATACGCAAACCTAACATCCACACCAAGTTGGGACTTGTGAACAATACACTTGGTATATCCAATTATCTTAACGGGGACTGCGAATTGAGCGATGTGCTGATTACCGACTCGCCTTTCGACTTTGACATCATTCCTGCCGGTACTATTCCGCCTAACCCGGGCGAGCTTATCCACTCCGACAAACTCTCCGAGTTGCTTGAGAAGATGAAGCAGGAATACGACTTCGTCATCATTGATACCTCGCCTATCGGTCAGGTACCCGATGCATACGCAGTCATAGAGCAGACCGACACCACGCTCTTTGTCATCCGCTGCCTGCAGACGAGCAAGTCTTATTGCAAGCAGACGCTCTCGCAACTGGCTATCAACCACCGTGACAAGATTAACCTTGTCCTTTCGGATGTGCCCACAGAGGGCTTCCATCGCGGCTATGGCTACGGCTATGGCTACGGTTATGGCTACGGCTCGTCGTACGGTTACGGCTATGGCAACGGCAACGGCTATGGTTACGGCTATGGCTACGGTTACGGTTATGGCTCAAGGAGCGGCTGGCGTTACAAATACGGTAATTACTACAACCGCCTCTTCAAGCGTCAGCCCAAGCCTGAGATTCACTACTATATGGATGACGAAGAGGCTTAAATGCCCTTCGTCGCCGCATATCATATTCCATAGGTCTGATTAAGGTCAGCCTATGGTCAGCCTATGGTCAGTTTAAGGGGAGCTCAAGGCCAGCGTAAGGGTAGCCTATAGTTAGCCTAAGGGTAGCCTAAGGGTAGCTCAAGGGTAGCTCCAGGTTAGCTGTTGTCTTGCAGTCTTCCGCTTTTCAGGCAACGTGTGTTGTGTTATGCTTGAAGAAACTGAAGTGGACGCTTCCGTAGATCCGCATTTCCACGAAGCAAGGGTGGTCCTCAAAGGAGTTGGTTTTGCCATGCTCAAGTACAAACCAGCCTTCGTCTTTCAGGTGCGGGATAATGAGGTCGGGCAGTTCGGGTATGCTTTCCAGCATGTACGGAGGGTCGGCATAGATAAAGTCGTATTTTGCGCGGTTGCTGTTCAGGAACTTGAATACATCTCCGCGCACTACGTGCAGATTGCTTATTCCTAATTGTTTGCAAGTCTGAATTATGAAGTTCTGCTGCGTGTGTGCGGCCTCCACGGCGGTCACTTCTCTTGCTCCGCGACTGACGAACTCCAGTCCGATGCCTCCTGTTCCGGCAAATAGGTCGAGCATATCCGTCCCGTAGAAGTCCATGCGGTTGTTCAGCAGATTGAACAGGCTTTCTTTGGCAAAGTCCGTTGTAGGTCTGGCGGTTATATTTTTAGGGGGCGTCAGTCGGCGCCCCCTGTATGTTCCGGAAATTATTCTCATGTTTTTATTCCCAGTTGCCTGCGTTGTTGTTTGGGGCTTCTGTGGAGCCGAACTTCAATCCGGCATAGTGTTCCAGCTTTTCTTCTTTGTCAATGAGGTTGACCAGTTCCTGTCTGTCAAGGTCGTGCAGATAGGTCTCAAACGGGGCGCGTGCTTCCATGATGGGGATGTGTATGCCCTGTGTGGTGGTGTAGCTGTTGTTGGCCTCTGTTTCAAAGCGCTTGTTGTCGGAGAAGGGTATGTAGGTTATCTGCGCAATGTTTTCGGCAGTGAATTCGCCCTTGTACAGCGTCTCTATCATGTTCTTGTAGATAGTGTCGCGGCGGAAGCCCTGCAGGCTGTTCTTGGCAACCTCGCGGTCGTTCTCCCAGACGTATGCGTAGAGGATGCTGTCGTTGTCGGTCTTCAGTTTTTTCCTTGCTCTGTCTTTTGCGTCTTTCAGTATCTTAACGGCTTTCTGTTCGGTCATGCCGTTTTCCAGTTGCTTGTCGGTCAGTGCTCCTTCTTTCAGCAGTTCTTTTTTCGGTGCAGTCCGGAGGAACATTACCAGCGAATCCAAATCGACAGTATAATAGCCTTTTGCAAGCTTGAACTCTGCTTCCGCGGCGCGGATGTGTACAAGGTTGCGTATGACGGCGGTTTCACGCTCGGCACGTGTCTCCTCGAACTTGATAGGGGTCACAACACTGTCAATGCAGAGCCATGCCAGCAGCACTACGGCAGCGGCAAGAAGAATACGGAAAAAGATTCTGGTTGTTTTCATTTGTATGAAATGTTTTTAGTTGCAATTGTTTGGCGGTCCGGTGTTCTGTGCATAAAACGGCTTTACACATAAAACGCTGCAAAATTAAGCTTTTTTTTTCATTCCTGCAAATATTCCGCAATAAAAATGTACTTTCTTCATAATATCCTTGCATATTTTGTTTTATTTTTGTACCTTTGTCGCCGTAACCATGAATGAATATCCCAGCATATTGCTTGATGCGGCCGTGAGGGAGATGTCCTCTTTGCCCGGCATAGGCAGGAAAACGGCTCTCCGCCTTGTTCTCAACCTCCTGCGCCGCACTCCGGAAGAGGTGGACTCTTTTGCGGGTGCAATGACGCGTCTGAGACACGAAGTGCGTTATTGCCGCTGTTGTCACAACCTCTCTGACAGCGACTTGTGTCCGGTATGCAGCAGTCATAGCCGCGACAGACACCTCATCTGCGTGGTGGAAAACGTGCAGGATGTCATGTCTGTTGAGAACACAGGGCAGTACAACGGTCTGTACCACGTCCTGGGAGGGGTGATTTCGCCCATCGACGGCATCGGCCCCGGGGACCTTGAGATAGACTCGCTCGTAGCGCGCATAGAGCCGGAGAACATCCGCGAAGTAATCTTCGCTTTGCCGGCAACTATGGAGGGGGATACCACCAACTTCTACATCTACAGGCGTTTGACCGGCACGGGAGTGCGTGTCAGCCAGATTGCCCGTGGTGTGGCTGTGGGCAACGAACTGGAGTACACCGACGAAATAACACTCGGGCGCTCCATTGTCAATCGCACCGAATTTCACACATAAACCAAGCCCTTATAAATAATGTATATGGCTAAATCAATCATCAAAAAACTCAATTTCTGGTACTACGGCCTTATGTGCACGGCCGTGTTTGTTGCTGCACTTCTGTATTTCCTTTTGGAAAAGGGCTGTTTTTCGCCGCTGGATGCCGATTCTGCTGCGGGAATGGCGGTGCAGTATGCGGTCATTCTCGACACGCTGGTCACTATTCCTCTCGGCCTCTGGCTTTTCAAGCGCCGCTGCCGCCGTATATGCACCATTGAGGACGAGGATATGCGCCTTTCGGAGTATGGCAAATACGCTGTCCGCCGTATCCTCACTGTGGGCAATTCCCTGGTTTTCGGCATGGCCGCTTTCTACCTGCTCGGCGGCTTCCGGTCCATGCTCTGGATGGCGGCTGTGGCGGCTATAGGTTTGTATTTCTGCAAGCCGACCGAACGTAAAATGCAACTTGAACTACTGCCTTATGACGATAGCTATTGATTTCGACGGAACCATAGTCACCCACGCCTATCCGGCTATAGGCAAGCCGATTCCGTTTGCCATAGAGACGCTCAAGCGTCTCCAGCAGGTGGACCACCACCAACTCATCCTCTGGTCTTGCCGCGAGGGCGAACTGCTGCGCGATGCAGTTGAATATTGCCGTGAACGCGGACTGGAGTTCTATGCCGTGAACAGCAATTTCCCCGAGGAGCAGCCCGACGGGATGGGCGCGCGCAAACTCACAGCCGACCTCTTTATCGACGACCGCAACCTCGGCGGACTTCCCGATTGGGGAATCATCTACCAGATGATTCACTCCGGCCGCTACAACCGCCCTTACCAGCCTGACGAGGCCCCGAAAAAGAAAGAAAACTTCATTCAGCGGCTCTTCAGCTGACGCTATGATTACTCTCAGCAAAATAGAACCAGCCGACCTCCCCTTCCTCTATCAGTGGGAGAACGATGCCGCGGCATGGGCCGACGGCTCCAACCATAATCCGCTTAGCAGGCAGGACTTGCGCGAGTATATAGCCTCCACCACAGGCGACATCTTCCGCGACGGGCAGCTCCGGCTTGTTCTCCGGAACGCTCTTGCGGATAACCGTGTAGTCACTTTCGGCTGTCTCGACCTCTTCGACCTTGACCCGCGCAACCGCCGTGCCGCTGTGGGTATTTATGTGGCTCCCCAGTTCCGTGGCAGAGGTTGGGCGGTTGGTGCGCTTGCTGAACTTGACAGCTATGCTTTTCATTTTCTGCACCTCCGCCTTCTTTATGCCATCGTATCGCGGGCCAACTATGCCTCTGCCGGCATGTTCGGCAGTGCGGGATACACACCTTCGGCGCTCCTTCCGCACTGGACGCTGGAGGCGGATGCCGAGGTCTGGTACAAGCTGCGCCCTGAAGACGGCAAAGACGAATAAACATTTACGTTAATCATAAACAACATGAAACACTATTTTTCTCTCACTCTTTTTCTCTCGGCGGCCCTTTCTCTTTCCGCCATGTCTGTTCAGCAGGTTGAGCCGCTCTCATGGTGGGTAGGGATGAACACTCCGCTCACCCTCATGCTGCACGGCGAGGACCTTGCCGATGCCCAAGTGACTATAAACAAGCTCAATGGCAAGAAACTCGTCAAGGGTGTGTGCACCGGTTTGCAGCTCCGCGGACAGCATAATGCCGAGTCTGCCAACTACCTCTTTCTTGACCTTGCCGCCAATGAACAGGGCACTTACAGGATTACGCTGAAGAAGGGCAAGCGCACTGTCGCTTTTGACTATGTCATAGGCGAGCGCCGTGCCGGAAGCCGCGAGCGCACTTCTTTCACCTCCGCCGATTGCATCTATCTGCTTATGTCCGACCGCTTTGTGGACGGCGACCCTTCAAACAACACTTTGCCTTCCATGCGTGAGAAAGCCGACAAGAGCAACGTCAATGGACGTTGGGGCGGTGATATTCAGGGTATTATCAATTCTCTCGACCATATCCGCAGCCTCGGCGCGACTGCCGTCTGGCCCACGCCGCTGCTCTGCGACGATGAGAAGGACTGGAGCTACCACGGCTACGCCTGCTCCGACTATTATCACATCGACCCGCGTTACGGCTCTAACGAGCTTTACTGCGAAATGGTCGCCAAAGCACATGAAAAGGGCATAAAAATCCTCATGGACATGGTGCCCAACCACTGCGGCGCGGCGCACTGGTGGATGAAAGACCTCCCCTACAAGGACTGGGTCAATCAGTTCCCCTCTTTCACCAATACAGTCAATGCTTTTTCCGCCAACTACGACATCAACGCCTCCTCGTACGACCGTGACCTCAGCAACCGCGGCTGGTTCGACCACCCCATGCCCGACATGAACCTCGACAACCCCGACCTCCTGCGCTATTTCTCGCAGTGGGCGGTGTGGTGGATTGAGTATGCCGACCTTGACGGGCTGCGCGTGGACACCTATCCCTATATCGGCAAAGAGGCTTCGGCGCTCTGGTGCAAGGCTATACGCGACGAATACCCCAATATCAACATCGTCGGCGAGTGCTGGACACGCCCTGCTTCGGCTGTAGCCTACTGGCAGTCGGGTGCGCGCAACTACGACGGCTACGACTCCGGCCTCCCGTCTGTGATGGACTTCCCAGTGGAAGAGGCTATCCGTCAGGCACTTGAGAACGACGGCAACTACTGGGGCGGCGGGCTCACGCGCATCTACGATGCCGTTGCCATGGATTATCTCTATGCCGATGTCAACCAGCTCCTTCTCTTTGTCGGCAACCACGACATGGACCGCTTTGCCGATGCAGTAAAGGACGGCGACCTGCGCCGCGTCAAGATGGGTCATGCGCTTGTTGCCACCATGCGCGGTATTCCGCAGATTTTTGCCGGTGACGAGTACGCCATGCGCTCTTCCGACCGCTCGCTCGGACATTCAACGCTCCGCATGCCTCTGCCGCTGAAGGACACGCTCAATAGTGTGCAGCGCGATATATACGACTATGTGTCACGCCTTTACACTTGGCGCAAGGCCGAGCCTGTTCTGCACACAGGGCGCACTATGCACTTCATAGGCAGGGACAATACCTATGCTTTTTTCCGCTACAATGACTGGGAGGCGGTCTTTGTCTTTGCCAATGCCGCTGAAGAGAAACGGGATATTCCCGTTGAGCACTATGCAGAGATTCTCTCCCGCTACAATCCTGTCGGCACCGATGTGCTCACAGGCCGTAAGGTCAGTCTCTCCCGCAGCCTCACTGCCGCTCCTGTCAGCACGCTGATAGTCAAGCTGAAAGCCAGGTAACCCCTCCGCCCTGAGCAGGGTATTATAATATGCAGAGCCGCATTGTGATGCGGCTCTGCTTTTTGTCTGTGCCGTTATTTGCGGATGCGGTTGGTGGTCCGCTGTGGGCTGTCTGTTGGTCAGATGCGCTCCAGGTGCTGCAGGCTTATCCAGCCTTCGTTGTTCCCGACGCGGATGTTGCACCATTCGCCGAGAGTCTCGCTTATTTCCACTTTCGTGCCCTCGTGCAGCGTGAAGAGGTCGGTGCCGCTGCGGTCGGGCGACGACTTGGCGTTGGTTATGCCTTGTGTTATTATGGCTTCGGCTCTTTCTGTGTCCCTCCTGTGAAGCGACAGCGCGTCGATGCCGCTCACCACCGACAGCAGCAGCGCTATCCATGCCGTGTGGAACGCCGCTTTCCTCACCCACAGCACACGTGCAAGCGCAAAGACAACAAGGGCGGCGAGCATGATGACAAACAGGCCTACCGACAGCAGGAACCACGTGTTTTCGGTCAGGCGGTCGCGCATGCTTCTTGCCCACGACGAGAAGAAGAATGTGCGGTTGTCTGCAATGTCGTCTATTATGCGGCTGCGTGCGAACTCAAGGTTGTAGCGCGCGTCCTTGTTGCCAGGGTTGAGGCGCAGGCTGCGCTCGTAGGCGAGTATGGCCTGTGCCAGTTCCCCTTGTTTGAACCGCGCGTTGCCCAGGTTGTACAGCACTTCGGCGCGGCTTTCGTCTGTCATTTCCGTGCCGTCTTCCGTCTGTTGGCTGAGGCATGTTTCATAGTTGTCCGCTGCTTCGGCATACCGGCCTGCGGCATACTGCTCGTTTGCCTGTGCAAAAAGCGTTGATAGTATGATTATCAGGAGTTTCATATTTTGCTGTTTTCAAGGTTGTTTATAAGTTCCGCCGTGCGGTTGTATAGTTCTTCTTTCGCGTTGTCTCCGGCAGGCGCGTAGCGTGCGAACTCGGCTGTGGAGAGCACTTCGCGCACTTCCGCTATCAGTTCTTCGCTCACTTTCTTGTCGTGCAGGATGGAGGCAATGTTGTCCTTGTTCATTTGTGCGGTGGGTATTGAGAGCCTGTCGCTCAGGTACGACCATGCTGCGCGCTCAACTGCCTCGTAGAATGCTGCATCGTCCGTCCCCTGCATCAGGCGTTGTGCCTCGCGGAGGCGTTTTTGTGCCACTTTGTTGGCTTTCTTGTAGCGGCGGCGTGTTATGTCGGCATTCTCGCGTATCTGCCTGCGGAAGATGACGAAGAGGGCGGCTGCAATGAGCAGGGGCAGCAGGTAGCAGAGCACCACTGTCGTGCGCGAGTAGCTCTTTCGTCCGCTCTTCCTGTATTGCGGTTCCGCGTTGTGTATGTAGCGTATGTCGGTCCCTAACTGGCGTATCTCCTCTTTGCCTACGTAGTTCTGCACCACAGCTTCCTGCTCTTTGTCTCCGGCTCCGCGCTCTATGTTCAGGTCCCACGGACCGGCCGTCAGCGTCTTGTATTCCTTATCCTGCGTGTCGAAGTAGGCGAACTTGACCGCGGGCACCGTGTATTTGCCGGCTGCGCGCGGGATGGCAAGATATTCGATGCTCTTGCTGCCGCTCATGCCTGTTGTGCCGGTCTTGAAGTTGTTGGTCACTTTCGGGTCGTAGGTCTCGAAGCCTTCCGGCCAGTCGATGGCGGGGGTCTTCAGCAGTTTCATGTTGCCTGCGCCCTGAATGTTTATTTTCACGGTCACGGCTTCGTTGGTCTTCATCTCCGTCCCTGTTATCTCGCTTGTCATGCTGAAGCGTCCTACGCCGCCCGAGAATCCTGCGGGTTTGCCTTTGGGCAGCGGCTCTGCATATATGGTCACGCCAGGGGCGGTCAGGGCTTTGGTCACGTTGGTGTATGAGCCGAAGAAGTCGTCAAATATGGAGCGCACCTGCTGCCTGACCTGCACTCGCAGCACTGCCTCAAACTGGGCCGCGTCTATCTTTATCTCGCCGCTGTGCTGCGGGTAGAGCAGTGTCCTGTAAACGGTTGCGGTCTGGTAGTTGCGTCCGTTGTAGTGCTCCAGCTCGGTCTGTATCTCGCCTTGCTCCAGTTCCTGTTTCAGGAAGCCTGTGAACTCCGGAATCTTGGTGTTGTTGGTGAACTGCGCTACGTCCACGCCGGCAAAATAGAGCTTGTAGCTCAGCAGCACGGCTTCCTGTTCATGCACGTGCGTCTTGCTCACTATGGTGCGCATGAATATGTTGTCTTGCGACACGCTGCCTGTTTCCTGCTGCCTGCTCTGTTGCTGTGTGCTGCCGCCCTGTGCCGCTGCCGGTTCCTCGTCGGGCGGGAGCACTGTTATCCGCACTCCGTTGGAGGTGTATTCCTGTCCGTCCACACGTATCGTTGCGGGCTGCAGGGTGTATTTGCCCGCCTTGTTCCCCATTAGCGTGTAGGTGTAGGTCAGCGTGAAGGTGGAGGTGCGTTTGCCGTTCACAAACGATGTGGACGACGACTGCGACGTGTACGGGCCGGCTATGTAGTCCAGGTCGCCGAAGTCGGGAGCCTTCAGGTCTCTTGCACGCTGATTGACCGTGTAGGTCAGCTGAAACGGTTTGCCCGCAATCACCTGTGACGGTGCCTGTGCGCGGAACGACACGTCCTCACCGTGCAGCAGCATGTTGGCTGCTACGAGCAGGAGGAGTGTAAATATGTGTTTTGTTTTCATACTCTGTTTGTTTGCGGTTGTTTTACCAGTCTTTCTCCACGCGTTTCTTTCCTCCCTGCTGCCGTTTCAGTTTTTCCTGGGTTTCCTGCTCGTCCTGTTCTAAGGCCTGCAGAATCTGTTCGGCGGTCTCTTTGTCCATTTGTTGCTCCTGTTGCTGCTCTTGCTGCTGTTGCTCCTGCTGCTGTTGTTCCTGC
>JAFPZY010000049.1 GCA_017417025.1 Paludibacteraceae bacterium
AGATGTCGCCGAAGAGGTGCGACTTCATGTAGTAGTCCGCCTGCGGGCAGAAAGTGTAGTCCCACGGCGTGCCTCCTTCGTCGCGTGTCTGCATGGCGGTGCCGGTGCGCAATGCCTCCGCGGCATCGTCCCACACGGCAGGACGCACAAAAGGCTTACCCTCTGTCCATTGGACTATTTTACCTTTGTACATTGTACATTGTCCCTTTGTACATTCCTTGAGGATTTTCTCCAGTACGCCCAGGGCGTTGAGCGAACGCGGGAAGCCTGCGTAGGCGTACAACTGCGCGAACGCGTCTTTCAGTTCGTTGATGGTAACGCCGTGGTCCAAGGCTTGCGGAATAGCCGTTGCCAAGTGCTGCAAGTCGCCCTTTGCCGCCCATGCCACGCAAGCGCAGAGATACAATATGCGCTCCTGAAGCGCAGAAGAATTTGTTTCCATATTCTGTTTCATGTAAGAAAGAGGTGACGGATGAGACGCAGGTCTATCTCCGCCTGCTCCAGTTGGGTCAAGATACCATTCCCGCCGCCTGCATCCACAAGCAGCACTTCGCCGCTCGGGTCATGCAGCGTGAAGCAGGTGTTGTAGCAGCGCGTGGCCAGCGCGTTGCCTGTGCCCAGCATTGTGATATAACTTATAGGCATATTTCACAGATTTACTATTTGCGAGTGCAAAGGTAATTATTCGATGGAGGCTTTTTTCAGGGCCTGCAATCCTGCCTCGGTCATCAAACCCCGCTCTATCAGGTTGTGGCAGCGTTGTATGTTCAGTTCCGTCCAATGACTGCCTTTGCGGCGCGGCGAGAGACGCTGTGCCAAACGGCCGTCGCCGATGCGCTTCAGTGTGCTGTCTATCCAACCAACACAAAGGGCCTCTTCCACCACCTCGATATATGGCAGACAAGCGCCATCGAGTCTTTGCATTCCGCGATAGACAGCCACCCAACATTGCTTGGCTTGCCCGTGATTGGCACGCAACCACTCGCGCAACTGCTTGCGGTCATTATATTCCAGCAGATTGACTATATCCATTTTTTCTTGTTTTAAGGCTATGCCTTGTTGAGATTGTGTTTGCTATATTTGGCTTTGACGAGCTCGTAGGAGTTGCGGGTGAGGTCGCGAAGCAAGGTGTCCGGGGCGGTACGGGGATTGATGCCGAGCCAGTATTTGTGGGACTCGTTATAGGGCTTGCCGATGCAGTCGTATTGCGCTTTCAGTTCGTCTATCCGCTCGGGCTGGCATTTGAGCGTCACGACCGAGTAATCGGCGCAGTCGAAGAAGGCGAACATGTGTCCGCAGACATAGAAAACCAGCACGTTCTCACCGCTCTTGAACATGGTGAACGGCAGTTTCTCCTCTACGTCCGCGCCTAACGACAAGCAGTATTCCCTGTAATCCTCAATATTCATAATCTTAGTTATAAATCAAGTGTTGATGACAGTACTGAGCGGTCGGTCAGATGCAAGCAGGCGAGTGCAAGCAGACATGCCGCAATACCTGCCAAACCGGCAGGAGAGGTTAATAAATCGTTGGTGCCGTCAATGAATACAGGCACGAATGTTGCAAACGCATTGAAAGAGCCGTGGAAGATAGCGGCGGCAATGACGGAACCGGATTTGACGCGTATGAACTGCGCAATAGGAGCAAGGCAAATACAGAAAACGATCATCATAAAAACTCCCGTCACCGGATGAGCCGGGAAATTGTGCCCCATAAGGATGAGCGGAGCATGCCATAATCCCCATAACGCACCGATAACTACAGCAGTCAGCAGAAAGTTTTTCCCTGAGAACTGCCGGAGCAGGTATCCCCGCCAGCCTGCTTCTTCGCCGAAAGCAAACAAAGCATTGATGGTAATACCGCCAATAAAACCATTGGCAATCTGCGAAATCAGGAGGACGGAATATGATAACTGCTTACCCTCCGGCAAGACCGAATTGGCTTTGTTCAAAACATCCGTGAGTAGCGGGCTTTCTTTCATAAAGTGCGTGCCGGGCATGAGACATGACACTGCTATCATGCCTATCGTCATAGCCACGGGCAATAACCAAGCAACAAACCACCAACGGTTGATTTTCCAACTGATGCCGATGCCGCCCAAGACTGGCTCGCGATGAAGTATCTGGGTAATGACAGCAGCCACAAGCGGCATGAAC
>JAFPZY010000050.1 GCA_017417025.1 Paludibacteraceae bacterium
AGTTTAAACTCATTATTTAATTTTTCCGCAGTAAGTGTTCGAATAAAACCATTTAAGTGTATTATTAAATTTTGCTTGTCTTTTGCATTGATATTTTGATATTTATCCGACAAGGTTACAGGAGTGCATATTTTTTTGTTTAATGCATATCCTTTTTCTAAAATATCATCATAATTAGTCGTATAAACACGCAGCCAATTCATACTAGTGATAAATTTTTGGTCATCACTAATAGATGAGACTACAAATTCTTTCTTCAGGAAATTTACCAATTCGTCTGCACTATGTCTCGCAATATAGATTTGGGAAGCCTTAGTCAAATCAACTCCTTTCTGATTTACACCACATTCGCCCAATAATAAATCACTTAGGCTTGTGCTACTTTTCATTTTGTCATCTACAGGATTAGAGTTCGTAGCGCCGAATGAAAATCCAGATCCCACAAACAAAATACTTTCTCCATTAAAAATGCCTTCTATAGCTTCTTTAATATCCATAACTAAATCAATACGTAAAATTTAAGATAATAGTTTTATTTTGTGCCACTTTAAGGTCACATGATTTTATTTTGCATATTTTTTTTGGTCAGTGTTTTTGTCTCGCTCTTGTCTCGGTCATCTCCCGCTCATCGCTCGGTGGGAATTATCATCTCCTTATGACCTTTTTGCCCGAGCCTATCTCAACCATTATTTGCAGCCTTCAGTCCTAAAGCAGTTTAGTTGTACTTTTGGGCATCATCTTCGTTTATTAATAGTTCTAGTCTGAGATTCTTAAGTAATACATATTTCTCTACCAACGGCTTGAATTTGTCTTTTCCATACTCAGACAAATAATTATAAAATAGCCAGACCAATTCATAACGCGACAAAGTGCTCCGCAAGATTGCTACATATTCGTATTTCTTTTCAAACGGGCTATCCATATTGTCAAAGACCTTTGTCTCGTCAACATATTTGACAATCCTATACATATTTCGGGAATAATGATCAAAATATGCCGGTAGTTGATATGATTCGTATGAATCCCAGCCATTCTCCCGTAAGAGAGTTCGCATACTTTTCTCTTTATATTTTTTTTCTTCTATTTGATTAACAGCTGCCTTGTTCTCAAATGCATAATAAAAAAATCTCTGCCTTTATGACTAATCGGGTTTTCATCTTGGCGAGGTATAGTAAATTCCAAAGAGTCAGTTATCTGCTCATGTATATCCATCAAACTGAAAAAAGTTTGATTAAACCGCTCCATCGCGATATCATCGCGCTGTTGTTTATTTGCGTAATATTGAACCCAGAAAGCGATAAATGTTAGATATGCAGCAATCATTGCTACGAAAGGTCCCATTATACCGCCAATAGTGTCGCCGATTTGCCCTGTTTTAATAAAATCCACAATACTTCCTCCTTGCGTAAGAATGGCAGGGATTGCACATACTATTAAGCACACACAAATATAAATGATGGAGAATACCAAAAACTTCTTACCAAACATTCCAAATGATTTCATCTTAAAATTTATTTTATCATTATAGTTCCATATCTGTCCCTTAAGCGAGTCATATTTGCATCTCGGTTGTGAGTGATTATCTCCCGCTGCTCATCGCTCAGTGATTACTTATTTGCTTTCATCAGTCGTTTTGTCTCGCGCATTTCTTTTTGCAGGAGTTCCATGCGTTCCTTCAGTTGCTCTTGCGTCGGGAGCATGTCTTTGATGCGGATGTTGTTATATGTTGCCACTCCCATTGGAGTACTGATACCGCGGAAAGACCATTGCACATCTGCCTTATTCATATCCGAACAGATAAGCAAGCCTATAGTAGGATTATCATCATCGGCTTTCAATAGGTCATCCACTGCATTGACATAGAAATTCAGTTTGCCGGCAAACTCCGGTTCAAAAGCTTTCGCTTTCAGTTCGCATACCACATAGCAGCGCAAGCGGATATGGTAGAAGAGCAAATCAATCTTACGCGTCGTATCTCCGACTATCAGTTCCTTCTGTCGTCCAATGAAAGCAAAGCCGGTTCCGAGTTCCAATAACAAATCCGTTACACTTTTGCTCAACGCTTCTTCTAACTCCTGCTCGTCGTAAATCTCGTGATTAACCGTCGCAAAACCAAAATCATAATTCTCCTTGAGCACCTCTTGCACCAGCTTGCTTTGCAATGCCGGCATGTGCTCGGCAAAATTATTGAGAATCTTCCCTTGATGCTCGTATAAGTTCGCCTTGATACAATTTACCAATGCTGCCCGACTCATACCCTGCTCTATCGTCTTTCCTATATAGAACAACGCTTCATCTACGGATTTGCATTTGGAGATAATCTCTACATGGTGTCTCCAAGGAACTAATGCAAATGGAGCAGGAAATTCTGCACCAGTCTGGTGCAGTTTTGTATTTGGAATTTCTCTACCAGGCTGGTAGAGTTTTGAGTTGGGTAATTCTCTAACAGGCTGTAAGAGTTTTCCCGTCTCTATTTCTCCACCAAGTTGGTAGAGTCTTTCTTGAGCCTCTGGAGATGAATAAAACAGATACCATTTCTTCATGAACCAAAGGTTCTTGGCAGAGAATCCTTCAGCATTCGGGAACTCGCGTTGGAGATCAAGGCTCACTTGCTCCACCACTCCTGCGCCCCAACGTTCTTCAGCTTTCTTTTGCACCAAGTCACGTCCCAATTCCCAATTGAAGAGCAACTTCTCTGCATTCACACGCACAGAAGCCTTTACTTGCGCTGAACGATACCGATGCTTCAAATCAGCAATCCATTCCGCGTAAGCAGTATCAATACGTATATCGTGAGATTTCACGATACGTGCCGTTGGGAATATTTCGTTTTCTTCATTCATTTTCTAATTGTTTGGCTGTCGCCTTGTACTTTATCAATAATCTTTTGATGGTGAGTCCAAGGAATACAGAATAGCAAATCCAATTCTTCGGCAGGTTGCCGATAAATTGCGTCATTCAAATCATCGGCAGGTTGCCGACGATTCTCCGATAAAGGGGAATATAGGTTATAAAAATACTTTGTGTACTTCAGGTTTGTAGGAGAAACCCCTTTCTTGATATTAAGTGCAGCAACCAGATCTTTACTCAAATTCTCATAGAAATGTGAGCCGTATTTATTATCAAATTGCCGCTCTGCTATATCCTTTCCAACTGACCAATATAAACGGAGCATCTCACTATTCACCCGAATAGATGCCTTAATCTGGTTCCGGCGATAGCGCAGACTCAGCGCTTGAATCCACTGTTTGTACCCGGCATCTATATGTAATAATTGGCTCATATCTATATTACTTTATAATCGCACGATAGGCATAATATAATCACACGATATACAATTTGCGCACAAAAGTAGTAAAAAAATCCCATGTATGCAAGCATATACCGGAAATTTTTGATTTTTTCTTATTTTATGCTATTTCTGTCGCTCTGCCAGCTGCCATTTATTTCCCAGCGAGTCGTGTTTGTCTCTTGGTCATCTTCCGGTCATCTTGGCTTAAAGGCGTTCTTTATTCGCTCTGCGAATTCGCGCGGCGCACTTACGTCTGTGATAATCAGAGTTTGTGTGGTCAGGAAGGGAGGTTGCGGCGTTGTTGGGTGGTTTTTGGGAGGAGGAAGCGGTCGGGGTATTTGGCGGTTACGTCTTTGTAGGCTTCGGCGAGTTGCAGGGTTATGCTGTCGGCATCGTCAAGGTCGCGGATGATTCCTTTGAAGCCTCCCTCGCGCTTTTTGTAGTCCATAAAGCCTATAACTACAGGCACTTCCGCGCGCCGTGCCATGGCAAGGTAGCCCGGGTTCCAGTGGTCGGTGGGGGCAAAGCCCGCTTCGGGGCAGATGACGAGATGCATACTATCGTTTTCGCGCAGCAGCCGTACAGCCTTAAGGACTGAGTTGTCGTTCTTCAGGCCGCGGATAGGCACAATGCCGAGCAGGTGCATGACCGGGGCAAAGGGGAAGCGGAACAACTCTTTCTTGCCGAGCAGCAGGTGCGGCAGGCCGAAAGCGCGCAGTATGAGTTTGCCTATTACTGCATCTGCGTATGCTGTGTGCGGGGCCATCACTATTATGCTTTTCTTTACATCGGCAGGGAACTGCCCTGCTGCCTTCCAGCCAATCAGCCGCAAAAGGCGTTGTGCTTGTTTTTCTGTCAGTTGCATGTGTTCAAGTTGTTGTGTTATAGGCTTCTTTCCGCCCAGTCGTCACGGTCGAGAATCCTGTATCCGAGTGCTTCTGCTATGTGCTGCGGGCGTATGTCGTTTGCGCCGTCAAGGTCGGCTATGGTGCGTGCCACTTTGAGTATGCGGTCGTAGGCTCTGGCGGAGAGCCCGAATCGCTCCATGGCAATGCGTATCAGGCTGTCGCCGGCTGCATCTACGGCGCAGAAGGTGCGCACCTGCCGCGGCGACATCTGGGCGTTGCAGTGTATGCCCGTACCTCTGAAACGCTCTTCCTGTATGCGCCTTGCGCTGACCACGCGCTCCCTCACGACGGCCGAAGGCTCGCCCTGTTCCTTGCTGCGCAACTGGTCGTAAGGCACTGCCTGCACTTCACACTGAATATCTATTCTGTCGAGCAGCGGACCGCTTATTTTGCTTTTGTAGCGCTGTATCTGTGCCGGTGTGCAGGTGCATTTGTGCAACGGGTCGCCATAGTGTCCGCAGGGGCACGGGTTCATGGCCGCCACAAGCATGAAAGAGGCGGGGTATTCGACGGTGAGTTTGCTGCGCGCCACTGTTATCTTCCTGTCTTCCAGCGGCTGGCGCAGCACTTCGAGTGTGGAGCGCTTGTACTCCGGCACCTCGTCAAGAAAGAGTACTCCGTTGTGTGCAAGGCTTATCTCTCCCGGGCGCGGATTGGTGCCTCCTCCTATGAGCGCCACGTCAGTGACGGTGTGGTGCGGCGAGCGGAAAGGCCGGCGCGTCATGAGCGACTGTCCTGCTGCAAGCAGTCCTGCGACAGAGTGAATCTTTGTGGTCTCCAGCGCTTCGTCTTTAGTCAGCGGCGGCAGGATGGTAGGCAGTCTTTTGGCAAGCATTGATTTGCCTGCGCCCGGAGGTCCGGCCATGAGCATGTTGTGTCCTCCGGCCGCCGCCACTTCCATAGCGCGGCGCACGTTCTGCTGCCCGCGGATGTCGGCAAAATCTACGTCTTCCGCAGGGCGGGCGGCATCTTCCAAGTCTCTGTCGGTCAGCGTGGTGGGGGGGATGTCCTGCATGCCGTTGAGGAACCTCACCACATCGGAGAGCGTCTCTACGGCAATCACTTCGATGCCTTCCACCACGGCCGCTTCGCGTGCATTGGCAGCCGGCACTATCACTCCCCGCATGCCGTGCTGTTTGGCGCACAGGGCTATGGGCAGCGCCCCCCGCACTGGCTGCACCGTCCCGTCAAGCGAAAGCTCGCCCGCCATTATGTATTCGGTGAGCTTCGTGCCGTGTATCTCCTCTGCTATCCAGAGCAAACCCGCAGCCAGCGGCAGGTCGTAGCCGCCGCCTTCTTTCTTAAGGTCTGCGGGAGCCATATTGATAGTGAGCCGCTTTACAGGAGTCTTGTATCCGTTTACGAGCATGGCAGCGCGTATGCGGTCGCGGCTTTCTTTGACAGTGTTGTCAGGCAGTCCCACGAGCGAGAAATCGGAGCCTGAAACCGCGTGCATCTCTATTGTGACGAGTTCGGCCTGTATGCCCAGCAGGGCTGCTGAATAACATTTGAGTAGCATAGGTGTGTCTATTTGTCAGGTTGTTCGGTCTCTTTCTTGCGTTTGCGTGCTTCTCTTTTCCGTTTGGTGTCTCCTGCATTGAAGTCGTGGCGGAAGATGAATCCTACGCCCTGTACTGTGCTCGCCTGCTTGAGCGAGTATTTGTCCACGGTGTGTGTGAACGCTCTTGCCCGCAGTTTGCCATCGGCTGTAAGTTCGTATTCTATGTCCACGTCCCCGAAGAACGGGCGGTTGCTGAGGTCGTTGTATCTGTAGCCTACGTTGCCGTTGATACTCAGCCTGTTCACGGGCTGAATCCTGAACTGCGTTTCGTACTCCTGACTCGCATTCGCCCCTTCGCCGTCGGTGCGGAAGTTGAAACCTACCGACACCACGTCGGTGAGGCGGGACAGCCATGAGTTGATTTGCCCTGTGACGGTGGAGGAGAGCAGGGAATAGGTCTCGTTAGCGGCCACTGTGGTGTTCTGCAGGTACTCGGGCGTGAAGAAGCGGTTGAAGACAAGCAGATAGACCACCTGGCGCATTAGCATCTCGTCGGAGTTGATGACGGACTTGACCTGCGACGCGACCGCTTCGTCGGACTGCGGCAGCTCTATGCCGAAACGCAGGGTGGGGTTGAGCAGGCGGTCGGTGATGTAAAGCATGCACTCCACGGGCACGGAGGTCCTGTTGGTGGCAAGCGAGGATATGTCTTTGCCGAAGAGGTCTTTGAGCGAGGCTGTGACTTTGTATTTGGCTGTGACGTTCAGCGTCGGCGTAAGCGGATTGCCCGCCCAGCTGATGGACGAGCCTTCGGCAATGGTGAAGTCGCGCCTGATGATGTTGCCCAGGGCATACGAGAACTTCCCGCTCAGCAGCGAGTAGGTGCCGAAGAGCTGCACGTCGCTGTCTCCGTCCATGAGCAGGCGCAGGCTGCCTTCGCCTCGTCCGGTGATGCCGTCGCCGCTGTGAGGGTCGAGCGTGACGTTGATAGTGGCATCTGGAGTCGCCTCTATCAGCAGCGACAGGAGCAGCTTGGCAGCGGGTGTCGCAACGGTCTCTTTCTTCTTGTTCCTGCGCCGGTTGCGCTGTTGTCCGGCAACGGGCGGGGGAGTCTTGTCCACAAACTCTATGAAACTGTTGTCGCGCGCGTCTGACGCAGTATTGACGCAGACGTAAAAGTCGGTGTTCTTGCGTGTTGTGGCGTTTACGTCAATCTTGGTCAGCTGCTCGTTGCCTTTTATCTCTACGTGTCCTGAGGCATAGGCTTTGCCATAGAACATGGCTTGTGAGGAGTAGGGTATATCGAGCGCGAGCAAGTTCTCCACATCAGCAGTGATGTGGTATTTGAAGTCCTTGAACAACTCGTGTGTCAGTTCGCCCCGCACCATGCCGGTGTTGCCCTGCGCATCGCGTATCCTCACGTGCGGGAAGGAGATGCGCGTGGTGTCCAGAATGACAGAGTCCGACAGATAGTACCTCGCTCCTGTGTAAGGAATGGTGAGCGCCGCGTCTTTGGCGAGGAGTTGCGCCGTGACCCATGTGTCCATACGTCTGCCGAAGACGTGTACGTCGCCGTAGCCCCGTCCCGTAATGTCCTGCAGCATTCCCTCTGTCCAGAAATTGACAAGGGCTATATCAGCCGAGTCGGCATGTATGAAGAGCTCCCAGTACTTGTCTTCGGGGATGACATTGCCGTCGAGGTGCACAATATGCCTTCCGTCCTGCACGGCATCCGCCTCTATGAGTACATGGTTAGTGCCGTGTTCGAGCATCGCCTTTGCTTTGAGCTTGCCTATTGAGGTGTGGTTGAGCCGCGCATCAGGTATTTCCACGTCAGCCTCGAATACGGGTGTGCCGAACAGCCCGTAGAGAGTGGCCCAGCCGCTTATGGCACCTTCGGCAGAGAGGCTCTTTTCAAGCCCGAGGTACTGCATGAAGTAGTCTAGATTGATGTTCTGCAGGGCTATGTGTATGGAGTCGTTTGTGCTGGCGGAGGCTGTGCCGTTGGCGCGTATGTGCTGCGAGGCGCTCTGTATGCCGAAGCCGTTCACCGAGAGCATGGTGTCGGCTGCGGCGTATTCTATCATGGCGTCGCTTGTGGTCCAGGCAGTGTCGCGCAGATAGAATACGGAGGGCAGTATATGTACGCTTACAAAAGGCTTGCGGGCATACTTGCCTATGTGGGTGTGTATGTCTATCTCGCTGTCGTCGTGCAGGTTGTCAGCGTCGTCGAACCGGAAAGCGGTGAGGAGCGAGTCGTTCCTGGCATGTGTGGTCATCGATATGGCTATGTCGCCGAGTTTCAGTTGGGTGGCGCTGAGGTCGATGGTGTGTTCGGTCATCGAGAGGGCCACCAGCCCCTCATCATGCCTCTGGCCGGCGAAGAGCGTAATGTCCTTGAGCTCGGCGTTGCCTTTCTCCACCGACGGCACATAGACACGCAGCTCATATTTGTCCTCCGACTCTGTGACATGGCCTTTTATGGTAGGCGGCATGCTTATGTACATGCTGCTTCCGGCGAACTGCAGCAGGCTGTCAAGCTCACGCATGTAGCAGTAGAACTCAAAGTCGTTGGGCTTCCGCGGTTTGGGCCGTGCCGGCACGCTTGTGGGGAAGAGGCTGTGTAAGAAGCGTGCAAAGGTGGCCGGCAGTGTCGTCCAGTTGTAGGTGCCGCTCATGCCGGCATTGAGGAAGTCCGATTGAATGCGCAGCGAGGTTCTGCTGTCGCTGTCAATCAGTATCTTTAGCTCTTTCATCCGTATCTCTTCGCCGTTGTTGGTGGCTATAAGCGAGTCGGTTATGATGTGCCCGTTGAGGCGGTCGAGCCAGGGGCCGTTGCCCTTGCCGGTGGTGAAACTGATGTCGCTTCTGAACCGGAGGTCCTGGTCCTGCAGGTTCTCCGCCAAATGCAGTTCGCGCAGCCGCAGGTGCTCCAGCACCAGATTGATATCCGCCATCGGCGCTTCTTTGGAGAAGTCCGCCACGCCGTTCAGGGCAAAGGTCAGGTTGTCGTCCTTGATGTGCATGCTGCCTTTGAAAACGCTGTCGGCTAATTGTCCGCTGATGCGGAGGTTGCGGTAGGTGTATTTCCTGTAGGTGAGTGCCTGTACGTTCATTTTGCCCTTGATGAAGAAAGGCATGTCTTTTCTGTATCTCGTATCGACTTCCGCCGCCATGCTGAGGTTGCCCAGGCCGTATCCTTTGAGCACTTTGCCGAGGCGGAAACGCCGCGTAGAGACTTTGCCTTGCAGCCTTATGTCGCGGAAAGTGGTGTCCATGCTCACTGAGCAGTCGGTGCTGACCGTGCCTGCGTCGGTGAGGAAAGCGCCGTGCAGGCGCAGGTCATCCAGTCCTCCGCTGAGGGTGCCTTTGTAGTGTATCTCTCCGAGGCGGCGCACTTCCTGCGGCAGGCTTACGGGTTTGCGCAGGATGTCGGCAAGCAGGTCCTGAAGCAGCGACTGATTGCAGTATAGGTCGCGGCAGTCCACCAGAGTGCGCATGCTGTCCGCAACAAGCGGATAGGCAATGCTTGCCGAGCCGAGCAGCAGCCGCTGCCCTCTGTAGCGGACCTCCAGATTGTCGGCACTGACAGTGTCAGCCGAGCCGTGGAACTCTCCGTCTATGTACGCGTCCACGCCGTTCAGCTGCGCACGCAGACGGAGTCTGGTGAGTTCCGCCTCCACTGTGTCTGCGCTTATCAGCGGCAGGCGTGCGCTGAGATTGACGCGGCTGACAAGCACATCGCGGTCGGAGGGCAGGTGGCGGTAGCGTATGCGGGCGTCGCGTATGTCTATCCGGTCCATGTTCACCGTCATGGTCATCGGCTCTGATGAAGGCTCTTGCGGGGCAAAAGCGCGCATGATGAAATCGAGGTTGGTGGATGCGGAATCCTGCTTGATGTTCACATACGGGCGGTCGATAACTATAGAGGGGAAGGTCAGCCTGTTTTCCTCAAGTGTGAAAGGATTGAAAGCCACTTCTGTGGCAGGCATCCATAGCAGGGTGTCGCCAATCTGGTCGCTGATATACAGCCCGCGCACGTCCAGTTTGTTGAAGAAGCGGAACTTGACACTCTCGACTTTTACATCGGCATGAAGCCCGCGCGACAGCTCTTCTGTGAGTATCTGCACCATTGCCGTCTGCACCCGTCCGGAGCGGGCGAGAGCAATGAGTGCAGCCACTGTCATCAGGGTGCAGCACAGCACTGTGAGCAATATGTAGAACAGGCGTTTCATGCCGGAAGTCTGCATTTAATCTGCAAAAATACTGCTTTTTCGTCATTTGTGCAAAAAAAAAGTGTTTTTCTTGCATTTTTCTGTCTTTTTTGCCGTCTTCAGCTGCTCCGCAGTCACCGTAACGCCTGTAGAGATATAGCGCAACACGCAGAAGAAAGGCAAGTACTGCGATTGCAAGTACTGCGCACGCCATTTGTTACAACTCCGCCACATTGTAACAGTCAATCAGCCACTCTCGCGCCACTCTCGCGCCACTTTTAACCTTTTACCTTTCCACCTTCTACCTTTTACCTTCTACCCTTTACTTTTTACTTTTTACCTTTTGACTTTTACATTTTGACTTTTTACTTTTTACTTTTTACTTTTTACTTAATATCCCCCCTCTATATATAGATTTTTTGTCAAGACCTAAAGTTCTGTTCGGCTGTTCTATTTGCGAACTAAAGTGCTAAAACAGACACTTTTTTTCTATATTTTTGAATATGTAACGCGCCTATTCTCAGTGCGTTACAAAGAAAATGCATGTTATGTGCATTTTTTTATCCTCATAGGCATCCGTTAGCCGTCAAAGATGGTCTCAATTCCCCTCCATATAGATGTCATAAAAAACCTCCACACGTACTAATCGTTCCCTTGTGGATAAGACATCTATCACCTCGTTTGCAACTTTTTTTACTTTTAAAATAAATTATGAGTTTATTCAGTCACCACAATAATCTTTTATATGTTTGAAATATTGTGCACAGAAAGTGATTTTTCAGGAATAAATTCCTTAAAAGTTATGATTTTTATAGATCTCTCTCCGAAAAAGTTAATTTTATTTGGCTGTTTCATTTATTTTTTGTATATTTGCAGCCGACCATCCGGGCTAACTCTCCGTAACTGACCGTCTTGCCGTACGGAATGGTCAAAAGAGCCTGCCAAACACGTTGCTGAAACAGGGTGCCTTTCGGTTGGACTGCAATCCGTCCGTCTGTTTTTCCGTCCATAATGGCATTCTCCGTCTGCCTGCCCGCAAAATAATCGTCCAGCCATCGGATTGCTTCATCAAAGATAGGGAGAGAAGAGGTTGCTTGCGTTGGCATGAGGTGGAGAGCTTTCCCGATGCCGGAATCCCCGAACCGCAGGCCGGTTAGTGCTTCTCCGTCGCTCTCTATGATGATGGGTCCCAATAGCGAGTTATATATGGCGAAAAATACCATCTTCGGTTAATAGGCAAAACCGAACATCCAAAGCGGTATAATATTGCCTACAGCACGCTCGACATCATCCTTCACTATAAATCCTTTCCCTTGTGGCACAGAGGCTATTTGCGCTTGCCCTTTTTTCCGTCCGCCGACCTCAAAGACATATTCTTCCACCTCAAAATCAGCCACTTTGGAGGATGAGATAAAATATCGCTCTTGCAGCCATGCAAAGAAAATCGTCTCGCGGATATTACCTATATCTGCGTTATTGGGAGAGAGCGCATAGGCAAAATTAGGATTTTGCAGGTATATTTTCTCCACCTTTTCCAGAATCTTCATGCCTGCCGCTTTCTCGCGCAATGTAGAAATCAACCCTGCTTTCTCCAGATACAACATGTATTGTGGCAAGGTATTACGGCGAATATCCAGATCTGCCGACAACTTGGAGTAATTGGGTTTGAATGGCACACTCTGCGAGAGCACATACATCAGTTTGCGCAACTTCTGTACCGAAGCGATCTCCATCTCGGCAAAAATAGGGATGTCTGTTTCTATCGTTTGCTTGATAATTCCTTGTACCCTCTGGTTATAATGATCTTCTTGGAAGAAAGGGAAATAGCCTTCATGCAGATACTGCGTGAACAACTGCAAGGGGCGCAGGTCTTTGTATGGGAACTGCACTTTGCCCGCCAAAATATCCTCCAGAGTATATGCCGGAAGATTCAGTCCCTGCGAGATATTCACATATTCGCGGAATGAAAGCCCGGGCAGCTTATACTCAATCTTTCTGCGTGACAAATCGGCTCCGCCTTTCTCCAAGTCCAAGATGGAAGAGCCGGTATAAACCACATGCAGTTCCGGAAACTTGTCATAGATATTCTTTATCTCTTGTGACCATCCTTTGTATTTATGGATTTCGTCAATGTACAGATATTTGCCTCCCTGTTGGTAGAATTGCTGCGCCAATCCGACTAAGGTATTTCGTGAGAAATACAAATCATCGGCCGTCACATACAAAGAGGACGGAACGGCATCGTTCAGTTTGATATGCTGCAACAGCAAAGTGGTCTTACCCACTCCTCGCGTACCCAGAATGGCAATCAGGCGGCTATTCCAGTCGATCTCGTCATACAGATAGCGAACAAAACGCATATCTACTCTGTCAATTAAGTCTCTGAATGACAATAACAACTCTTCCATATTGTGCTGTAATTAGATTGTTTTTTAGCATTGGCGTTGGCATTAATGGGGTCCCCGACACAAACCGAAACCTTGGGCTGTTTGTGGTGGGGAGAGCGTAGCGCAAGGCGAGTCTCCATTGAGCGGCAGAGCCGCGAGTCGTAACGAGCCTTAACGTAAGCGAGTGCAAAGGTACAACTTTTTTCTGAATTGCGCAATAGAGTGAGCAACTTTTATGCAATTTTGTGCGTTTTAGTGTGCATTTAATTTGTTCCAATGGTTACTGTCTTTTGAGTTCGAATTACTTGAAAGTATGGCAAATGGAATTTCCGATTATTGGTTTATGTAACATTTTGGGTACCTAAAAGTTGCTTAATCGTCTATAAATGATTATATTAGCGGCAAAAAAAATATTTTTAGCTGCTTTATGGTCAAAAAATGCCCTATTTGTGGAGGCCGGAAAACGATTAAGAAAGGTCTTAGTCATGGTAAAAAACGATGGTATTGTAAGGACTGCCAGACCTATTTTACTCATGTCAATCACAAGGCATCGAGGTTGCAAAACAAGATAAGATATCTGTATTATGACAAGATGCTACCGATGCAGGATATTGCGGATCTGTGTGGTGTATCTAAGATGACTATACATAGGCATATCAAGACGATGAGGGAATACCTGCCGTCTGTGGAAGACATAACCATCTCGCAGCGCGGAATAGTCTTACAGATGGATGCAACATATTGGGGAAGACATTTTGGTGTGTTGGTAGCAAGAGATCATCATAGTGGCAAAATATTATGGTACAAGTACATCTATACGCATGAAAAAGTAGAGGATTATATGGAAGGGATATGTGATTTGGCTGCGAAAGGTTATCCAATAATAGGAGTAGTCGGTGACGGTATACGTGGAGTGCCTAATGCCGTTAACTATCCGTACCAGTTCTGCCAGTTCCATGCCCGAAAGCGCTTTTTGGACAGACTCTCTATATGCCCGAAATCGGCTGCGAAAGAAGAATTGAAAAGCATCATACAGCTTCTATGCAAGACGGATAAAGAAAGTTTTACAGGCAGCCTGAATCGCTGGTATATCAAATGGAATGAATGGCTAAATGCAACCACCGGTAAGTGTAAAAAGAAGAAACGATATAAGCAGCGCGAGATCAGAAATCTTTGGCTTGAGTTACAGCGTGCTATGTCAATATTGTGGACCTATTATGATAAACCGGAACTTGGCATGCCTAATACAAATAATGACATGGAAGCATTATTTTCCGGTTTGAAAAGGAAAATGATAGCACATGCCGGAATAAGAATAGAACAACGAATAAAATTGATAGATGCCTATCTGACCAAATCACATCCGAAAAGGCGAAAGAAGATGAGAATAGAAATGAATGGGTAAAAATATACTTTTAGGTACTCAAAATGTTACATAAACCAAATATCTCCGAATCTAGCAAGAACAATCTTTAAAAAGAAAAGGCTAAGACCTGATAAAGGAGTATATGAACGCACTCTTTGCTTGGCGGTGCGCATATTAAAAGGAGAGTAATTATGGGCTGTTATTACTTTTTTTTATTCTGATTTATAAATTTTTTTAAGTCGTTGGGATTCATAATTTTCCCATTATTGCGACGTAATAATCTATGCATCATTCTATGGCAATTAGGACATAGACAAACTAAATCTTCTTTAGGATCAACATTAACTTCCTCATTATTCGAATGTAATGGTTTTATGTGATGCACTTCTATAAAGTCTTTTCCTAATTCTCCATAAAATTTTTCAAAATCAAATTCACATGCTTGGCAAATTAAACCATGAATTCGAATTGCCTCTAATCTATTTTGAGGATTTCTTTCATATTTCGTTGTGTAATATACTTTTTTCTTTCCTTCTTTTCTGCTCTCAATAGCAATTGTATCATCGAATACCTCATTTTCTATTTCATGAGGATTGATTACTGATAATTTATATGTATGTTTCTTTACTCTTTCTAAACGCAAATATACATCTTTTCCTTTATATTTGAGAATATATTCTTTTATATGAGGTTCTCTAAAGAAAAGGCGGGTCGTACCATTAAGGCTTCCACTTCTTTGAATATATGTCTGATATCTTTCTCCGAGCAATATGATAGTTATGTACTGCTTCTTTGCGCATTCTAGATGCAGGACATCCCATAATGATAAAAGGCTTTTGTCTATTACGGTAACAGCATCAGTAGTAATCGACGAAAGTAAAGGCTTAATGAAAGTATTATTGTCGATTACACTCCATGAAGGTTTTCTTCCCATCTTCGTCCTTAGAAAAAAATAATACTGCCTCCACTTTACTATTCGGCTATCGGCAAACTCCGATGGAATTATTCCACAATGCAAATATACGGCAAATCTTTCAAACAACCAAATTTATTGCAGAAAATGATACAAAATAATACTGATCCAACAATACAATTCTAAGTTCAGATAAAAAAGATCAGAACATGTTTTGCATTCCTGCTCAAATATCATCTGCCTAAAAAATTATTTTGATCAGAGGTGAAATAATCAATTTTTGGAAAATGTAGATTAAAATAAATTTAATGTAACGTGAGTTCGATATAATCAATGTTTTTATTTTAAGTCAAAGAACACTAATTCCGCCAACGGGTTTATGTCGATTTAGATGATTTTTTTTAATTTATCTATCTGTTTTTTTATGTTTTCTATATGTTCCTGAGGAGCAATAGACTTGAATCGAGAGTAATAATCTTGTTTAGTAAAAAGTGATGCTTTCTTGCGTCTTGCCAATTCGTATGCATACGGTTCCTCCAGAGATAAAGCCCTCTGCTCCAACTTTGACTGTAACCCACCTAACATTCTGGCTTCCTGAACTTTATCATATGCTTGTTTTTTATCTTTAATGGTTTCAGCTATCTCTATTAGTTTCGTTTGTTTACGTATCTGATCTATTCTTTTATTCGCCTTGTATTCAGACTTTTTAGGAAAATTAGTTTCACGCGATAAGTATTCTTTATATGCCTCAATGTTATCTATTTTAGACGCTTGTTGCCAATAAAGTTTATCAATAACTATTTTTGCTTTATCAGTGTTTAGTCCTCCTTCGTTAATATATTTCATATATGCATCAATAGTATTAATACGGCTGGCAGTCTCCCAGTTCTGGTGTTCCTTTTTTATTTGATCGGAATAGTTTTTGCGCACTTTAACTAATATCTCCATATATAATTTTACATCTTTTGCTATTTGTTCTTCAGTAATAGAATAACCATATTTGAAAGGTCTTTTAGCGAACACATCTGTACCTAAATTTTTATATTTTTTGAGAATTTTGTCCAAGTCTTGATTATTCCCATTTTTTATGAGAATATTGACAGTTGTGATAAAATTCTTATCTATCTCTATCATTAGTGCAAGAGTCCGACCGGTTGTTATCCATCGGTTGTTCTCATCCATATCAAGATATAATTCATCTAGTAACTGATAAGAATATGGTTGAGTACGTTTGAAAACCTTCTGCGCTGTTAATTGTTTTAATTTTGATATTCTATTTTTTTTCCATTGTTCCGGATGAAGATGTCGCTCTTTGTCAGCTGCTTCTATGCGTTTCCGTTCTGCCTCTTCTCGCGCTTTTTCACGTTCTTCTGCTTCGCGTTGAATACGTGCTTGTTCTGCTTCCTTGATTTTCCTTTTGCAGAAAGCGATTTTTTCTTTATACGTTTGTATAGCGTTTAATTCATACAATTGTGTGTACAATTCAGATGCTTTGGAATAAGAGTTGTTATTTTCTGCACTTGTCGCAGCAGTAGATAATGAAATACATTTCTTTGCGTTTTGTACTTTCTGCGACACGTGCGAACTGGCTACACCTAATTCAATAGCCACATTGTATTTTTTTATCGCCTTCTCGTATTGGGCTTGCGCAAATAACTCATCACCTTGCTGCTCATAGTTTTGAGCAACTACCAAAAGAGGGAATAGGCATAACAATGCCATTAAAAGTTTTGTTTTCATTTGTCTCTCAGTTTTTTATAATAAATAGTTTCTTGTCTATCCGGATAAATCTCAATCATCTTGTCTAAGCAAGTATTAGATAAATCATTGAACTCATTATCATCCGCATCTAATAGTATTTTCAATCTTTTCAAGGTCTTGTTATATTCACTTTCCGCAGCTTGGCTTGCTTCTTCTAACTCTTTTCGCTTTTCCTGAATTTTTCGATGCACCTCATTGTCATCAGTGATACGGATTGCGGTGTCGTACAATTGTTTTGCTTCGTCAAATTTGTATGAGGGAATAAGCGCTTCACCTTGCTCTATCATTTCGTACGCTTTCGATACGGCGCGTTTTTTATCAATTACATTGATTACCTTTATAACGCCAATCGCTGCTGCGATAATGCAGATGAGAACAAGAATAGTTATTCCTATTTTCTTCTTGTTTACCGCCCACCATTCTGCACGTTTTTCTGCGCGAATACGTGCTTCTTCGGCTTCTTTGGCTTCGCGCTCTTTGCGGATACGCTCTTGCTCTGCCAAATACTCTTGACGTTGACGTTCACGCTCTGCCGCCTCCCGTTCATTAGCCAAACGAATTTCCTCTTCTCTTTTTTGAATTAAGAGAAGAACTTCACCTTTAGAAATTCCGCATTGAGGACAAGCCTTTGCGTGTTCTGAAAATTGTTTCCCGCATTTGGGACATGTAATAAGTGCCATATTGAAGTAAGTTTAATTTTAATTTATACTAAAAATCCCACCTAGATACTTCCTTGAATCGCTTCCCTTATTTACCAAACCTCATATCTTTCTTCTCCATTGCTCGTATATAATGAACGTCCTTCGATTTTAATCTTCACTGGAGTATTAAGTTCGTTAGTATAAAGATATAAATAGTTAGCATCAGACTCCACTTTGTATATAGAGAACTCCATTTTCTCTTCCAGGACGTTTGTGCCAGGATAGTTCCACCAAATAATATACTTTCCCTTGCCTAAACTATTATAACTGAATGCATAATATTGATATCCTTTGTTTGTAAATTGAGAGGCTCTATAAGTAGTACCTGAAAAATCTTTCCATTTAATCCTTAAAGCGTTATATGCTTCTTTAGCCAGTCGCTCTTCCTCCTGCTTTTTCCTCATCTCCTCTCTTTCTCTTTGGGCTTGTTGCTCCTTTTGATATTGTTCCTGTCTTGCTTGTTCGGCAGCTTCTTGGACTTTATAATGAACAAAAGAGATTAAACCACCTATAATTCCTGTGATAATTAGAATTACTAAGATAGTAGAAAAAGAGCTTTTCTTTTGAATAGATGGGTTTTGCGGAACTCTTTCATCATGTTTCTTAAACTTGTCAGATGGACAGCCGCAATTAGGACAGTCTGCGGGTATGATCTCTGCAAAAACTTTCCCACAATCAGGACATTCGAGTTTTTCACCATGTACAAATTTTGTTTTCGCACGTTTTATGAACATATTTGAAGGGCATCCACATATCGGACAATCGGAATCCTCGTTCGTTATAACAGAATTGCAATCAGGACATATAGCATCATAATCTTTTGTCGGTTGAGCAGATAAATTACTACCAGATTCACTTTTTTGTTGTTCTGGACTTGAGGCACTATAGTTACTAGATGTAGTATCAGCCTCATCTATTACTATGAAATTATCTGTGGAGCACCCGCATTTAGGGCATGCATAAAGTGTTTCACCCTCTGTCATCACATTTCCGCATTTGGAACATTTATATGTTTTCATAATTGATATTATTATGATTTACCTCCACTTTACTAGTTGGCTATCGGCAGACTCCAATCAATGTATTATTATACAATCAATAATATATTACTTCTGTATAATCAGTTAATTCTAGTTTACCTCGAAATCTATATGGAATTGTCAGTGTCCGTATTTTGCAATATTGGAAAGCCCAACTATCAATACTTGTGACGCTATTTGGTATTACCACAGAAGTCAAACTGGTGCATTTTTGGAAAGCAATAAATCCAATGCTTGTTACACTATTTGGAATAGTGACAGATGTTAAGCCTTTGCATCCCCTGAAAGCAGATACTCCGATACTTGTGACGCTATTGGGAATCTCAACCGAAGTCAACTCGATGCAATCTACGAAGGCATTATCTTCAATACTTGTGACATTATCTGGTATTTTCACAATGACAGATTCCTTTGAAAAACGCAGTGGATTGTGAAGTGCAGATAATAACTCTGCGCTATTTTTCGCAGATATAGGCATTGAATTTATATGGACCGTATATCCAGAAACAAGTACGAATACTGCTATAACAACTGCGACTATCCACAAAGTAGTGCGTTTTTTTGCGCGAATACGGGCTTCTTCGGCTTCTTTGGCTTCGCGCTCTTTGCGGATACGCTCACGCTCAGCTGCTTCGCGTTCTGCTTGTTCTTTGATTAAGCGTTGTACTTCCTCTTTGGAAGTGCCGCATTGCGGACAAACTTGAGCGCGGTCGGAAAATTCCTTGCCGCACTTCGGACATTTAATTAGTGCCATAATAATTATAAATTTTCTTTAAGACATTGTAACATCGGTTTCAGATATTTCATAGCCTCTTGTGGATTAGATAAATGAAACGAAAACTGTGTCATTGAATTATGAGGTTTTATAACCAATATTCTATGCGCCCGTACAACAAATGCAATTATGCCAAAAATTGCACCTAAGATCATCATTATTATAGGCATTGTGTCAGACCACCATTGCATTTTTGCATATATGCCAAACAGGAATAATAATATTCCTATTATAAGCGGAATCCACCAATATCTATTACGAGTAATATCTACGCAACTAATAGATTTAACAGGTATATACATGACTCCTGACATATTTGTATTTACCTCATCCCATCCTCCAAGACTCCATATTTTATTGGTTATATGCACTTTCCCATCTGAATAATACACTTTTTCTCCTGTAACTGTTGCGTCTACTGATCTTGCAACAGCAGTTAATTCTTTTTCTTTAAAAAAATCAGACGACGGGCATCCACAATTAGGACATGAGGCTGGCACATTGCCTTCTTCAAATGTTTTTCCACAATCCGGGCATACATAATTTTTCATAATACTATCCCTAATACGTGTCGGGCGCAACGTTTATCGCCTACTCTTTGTCGGATTTTCGGCATTCTCCGCTAATATTGTTTATTTTTTGTTGGTGATGTTCTTGTTTAGTCCTCGCTCTTATCTTGGTTGTCACTATGTTGCATATATTTGTTTCAAGTGTTCTAAAAGTTATGTTGTCAGGAGATGATCCCGTGATGATACTGTTTTTAACTCCACTTTCATTGCATACGATTATTTCTTATCCTCGCATCAATCCGGAACAGTTGCGAAAAAACTTCTGATTCACACAGGATTGATTGTTGCAACAAAAAGCGACGACCAACTTTAACACAAAACAAAATACTGCTTCCGCTTTCATACATACGGGTGTCTGGCATAACCCAAGGATAGAAAAGCAAAAGCAGCACATACAAAAGTATGCACTGACGCATTGCCAATCGTTTCCTTTTATAAGCTGCCAGACTTATGTATGTACAGATTGACTCGTCAGTAAATAATATATATGGTTCGCGTGTGCGAACCGATTATCCGCTGATAATCGCTCGCAAAGTTACGACAACAAATCGGAATATGCAAATTATTGCAGAATAAAAATGCTATTAAATGCATATTTTGTCGTTTTTTGCTTTCGCACACGCAAATTACATACTTTCGGATGTGCTGCTTAGCTCGGGGGGAGTTATTACAGATCTTTCTTGATGCCTTTTACACGGACAACATACTGACTTTGTAGCCATCCGGTATTGTCAAAGAGAACTGCTTCGTCTATCGCTTTTCTTTTTACATAGAAAATAGTATCACTTCCAAGATACTCCGCTGTAGATTCTAAACTAAAGTCCATATACTTTGCGCTTGGACATCTAATAGCTTGGTGTTCCTGATCGAATATATAGTTGGCTTCCGCAATGGTTATCCATTTGGAATTAGCAGGGATATGCAAATACCCATCCGATTTGCGATACTCTCCTTTGTCTTTACCATTTACATTCACATATTGTACTTTTGAATTGCTTTTAATGTCAAAGTACCACAGTACATCGTATGTCTGTGCGTTGGGATCGTAGTTCCAATGGTAACTCTGTTGTCCGGTAAATATGTCATAAGTCAGATCATCGGACGCAATACAAGCCCAGATGCCCACGATAGAGGAACTGGTGAATGTAGTCGGATCTTCCGGTTTGATGGTTTCACGCTCACAAGCGGAGCAAATGAAGAGGGCTAAACATAGCCAAACAAAAGTTTTACTTTTCATTGTTGTAAAGTTTTATAAAGGGTTAATAAATAAATCAGCGGAACTCCTTGTTTGAATTCCGCTGCAAAGGTAGGGAGATTATTTGATATACGGTTAATTCTTGTTACTTCTTATTGCGTCAGGAGGGTGACGGACTGCAGTCCGCCGTTATTGCCTGCTACGTAAGAGACGGTGGTATGTCCTGTAAGGACAAGCTGGTCAATAAAGAGCGGTTGGCCGGTAAGGAAGAATGTAGAGACGAAAGTGTCTCCCGCGCTAAGCTTTGAGTTAACAGATTCCACTACCTCAAAACGCATATCGCCCAAATAGCGGAACACGCAACGGCGGTTCGGTAACCAAGTCACTTCAATACTCTGTCCGGGTTGCAAGTCTTTCGTATGGATACCCTCTGCGATGAACGGATTACTACTGCCATGCTCACCTTCTTTCAAACGGTTAGTATAATCATTCCAGTCTCGCGAACCGACATACCGTGAAAGAATATTGAGCGTGGAAAGGCGTGTGTTATTGGCCCCATCCACGTAGCCCCACAGCCGTTCCAGCGTACTAAGCGCCAAGTTCTCATGCAGGCACAGCCATATTTGCGCAGTGAGAGATTCAAAATCGGCAGGTGTAGCCGGACGTGTACCAAAACGCGCTTCTACATCCTTGCGGAGCTGGATAACCTCGGGTGCACTTTTGTTCATCTGTATAACAATTTAAAATGTGCTGCAAAGGTACTGCTTTTTTCTGATATACACGTACTTCTTATTATTTCTTTCTTATTCACTCCTCTGGTAAAACTCGGGCTAAGGAGTCGTACAATTGGTCATTCAAGTTGAAATATGAGAAATATGCCTGCATGAATTCTTCATGCAAAACGGGATCTTTGATTGATTGCTCCGTCCTCTTGAAATTTTCTCTCAGACCTCCATCATAGTCTCGGGCTTCTTTCAGAGTCTTAATTTCTCCGCGTTTGACGGCTCGGCGGATGGCTTTATGGCGTGCCAAATGGATGGAAGCCGCTTTGCTACGGACAGATTCATTAGGAGAAGGGGTATTCGCATTGAGAGCCAATGAATCAACAAGGCTTTTTAGCGAATCGAGAAGGTACTGCCGTTCCGCATTTTGCATACGGAGCGAATCGAGAAGGTGCTGCCGTTCCGCGTTTTGCATACGCAGCGAATCCATATCGGCAGAAAGGCTCTTCTCCTGCTCGCTATGCCTGAGTTCTGCTTGTCGGTATTCGGCATACATACCCCATCCCGCAAGACATAGTACTGCCACCAACAGAAGCGACGCCGGTAACCATATACGCACTCTGTCTATTCTACGGATAGCCCGTAACACCTGCGCACAGGAAGAATACCGATCAGCAGAGTTAGTCCGCGTACACCGACGAGCGATACATCTATAGCGATGCGGAAACAGGAGATTGATGATTTTGCCGACCGAATAAATATCCGCGCGGCTGTCAATAGGCATACCCGCCAACTGCTCTGGTGCAATAAAAGCCATCGAACCGGCGGGCTGCTTGAACGTGACATAATCATCCGTATCAGACACACCAAAATCAATCAGTTTGACCGTAGAGCCGTTGCGGGTGATGAGGATATTGGTTGGTTTGATGTCGCGGTGAATAATCTGGCGCTCATGCAAAAAAGACAGCGCATCAAGTAGTTGCTTTAAGATGCGTCGGCGGATAGCGGCAGATGGTTTCGTCTCAAGAAACTGATCCAGCGTAATGCCATCAATATACTCCATTTGGATATACCAACCGATAGCATCCATATGCCCGAAATCCAACAGACGGACGATATTCGGATGATCCACAGCCACTCCAATAGAAAACTCCTTGCGAAGCAGTTCGATGTGCGGTGTGGACTCACGATAAGGCTCTGCCAAGGCTTTGAGCACATACTTGCGTCCGAAACGGGTTGCTACATATAGTGCGTTGTGCCCTTCCGGAGACAGCAATTCCGGCTCTGACCATACATCAGAGAAATCCGCCGACAGAGGCGATATGATAAATGAAGAATCAGTCATTGCCAAACAATTTTATGATGCAAAATTACAACAAAAAAACGACATACGCAAGGGCATACGTCATTTTTAGCGATTTTTCTTGTCTCGGTCATCTCCCTGTCTTCTCCCGCTCATCGGTCGGTTGGAGAAGCAAAGGACGAACTATAGTTTCATTCTCCTGTTTTGCGTCTCGGAGAGGGACGTGTATTTTATTTGTCTTCGTTACTTTGTACAATCTTCTTGCAAACGGCTTGCACGTGGTCGAGACCATAAAGCAACGCACGGCTGTCTATTCCCATCCACATAAAGAGAGTTTGGATTTTCTGATATTCATTCAATATGTATGAGGTATCTACAGACACGGAATCATGCGTAAAACAAATTGGCTCATGGTGGGCAATTCGATTACGCAGCGTATTAACCTTATCCAACTCGTTGAAGATGTATGTGTTGTTGCAGTTAAACTCAGCAGAGGAACGTGGTTTATTGGGAAATACCTTGAGTAAGCATTTACCACTTGCGCGGTATTGTACGTTCGCAAACATATATTTCCATGTGCCCATATTCAGTGCTGACAGCAATTTGGAATGTTTGTATGTTCCGTCGTGCATCAATTTGTCGTACGCCTTCTGTATTTGCGACCTTGATTCATTCATTTTAGGATTGTCAAAGATACCTCCCGGCATGATAGCGTCACGCAACCATTCATTGCCAAAATGGGCAATCATCTGTTTGTCGATAGCATTGCGAAGTGCGACCTCGAAACAACTAACGACCGTGAACACTTCCTGCGAAAGGTGAAGATTTTCCCTGTACAGAGTCATCGCTTTGCTGGTATTCCCTCCACACGCAGCAAGGTATCTTCCCATTCTTTCGGGTGACATTATTGTTTCAAAATCGGCGTATTTCATTAAAAATATTATTTTTTCGTCAAATTATTTGGTAGTTACAAAAAAATGTAGTACCTTTGCGCTCGGAATTCCCGGTAGTCCCTGACGCAAGTCAAACTATCGGGTGTCGTTTTTATAGTACCCTTCCTGTTTTTCTGAAACCGCCAAAATTTATGGCATTTTTTCGGTTGTAATCGCAGGAATTTCTATTTTTCAAGCAACTTTGGGCGATTTTCTTGTCTCGGTTGTCTCTCGGTCATCTCTCGGTATTGTCTCGGCCTTAAGGAGTTCTTATTTCGCATGGCTCAAACGATTATTTCTATGTTCGCCCTGCGAACTCGCACGGCACACTTACTCCTTCGAGTGTCCAATGGATATTCGAAGGTGCGCCTTAATCGCTTCACGGTCATCGGTCGGTATTGTGCTTTGAGGGTGAGCAGGACATCCATAGCCGGAACAATAGGTTTGGATGCGCTCGATACCTTGTTCAGGAAGTGTGTCAGAACTGCATGGCTACGGACATGCCGCCGTTGCTGTTCACGCCGAATACCCATCTGAGGTCGGGGCGGTTCGCTTTCTCGATGTTGTAGAGGTGGACCGCCTTGTGCATACGCGTGTAGCCTACAGCGAGACATGTCACACCGGCCACTGTAAGACCTGCTCCTGCGGAAGATAGAGTGTATCCTACATCATACATGGCATCTTTTTGGGCATTGTCGCGTATATATCGGCGCAGCATGGCACTTCCGACCGAGTTGAATGCCAGTCCCACGCCGAAACAGCTCCAGCCGGCGATACTGAGTTTGTAACCATTGTTGAACAACCGGAAAGCCTCAGGGCTGGTGTTCTGCAGATAGCCTCTGAATTCCCGTTTGTTCATCATCTTGCCGTCCATCATGTACTTGTCTCCTACACGGTAAACAGGCGATTGAGCCATTACCCCGAGCGTAATCACGCTCAACATAAGCAGTGCGATTGTCTTTTTCATAAATTTGCCGGATTAAAGGTTTGGCATTCAGGTTGTTTTTTCATTTGTTCGGTTATGCCTGCGGCACATGCGGGAGACGCGGACGGAGAAAAAGGGGGCTGCACAGCAGCATTTTTGTCAGCATTAAGGCTGTATTACAGCAGCATGCGCCGCTTTTCAGACAGTATGCAGGCAGCCGCAGGGAGGTCAGAAGTACTTGGTTTCCTTGCCCTCGATGGATGTGAGGAGGTTGTTGGCGAGACGGCTTGCCCCGAAGCGGAACATGCTGTTGTTCAGCCATTCGGCTCCGAGCAGCTCCTTGACGATGGTGTAGTAGGTGACAGCTTCGTCGGTGGTGCTGACACCTCCTGCGGGTTTGAAGCCGACCTTGTCGCCGTTCTTCAGCTGCCACTGCCTGATGGCTGTGCACATGATGTAAGCCGCTTCGGGAGTGGCGTTTACGGCAATCTTGCCTGTTGAGGTCTTTATGAAGTCCGCTCCCGCCGCCATAGCGAGGATAGACGCGCGCCAGATGTTCTGCGCGGTGCGGAGCGCGCCTGTTTCAAGAATGACTTTCAGGTGCTTGTCGCCGCAGACCGATTTGAGTTCGCTTATTTCGTCGAAGACTTCCTGATACCTCTCTTCGAGGAACTTGCCGACAGGGAGGACGATGTCGATTTCGGTGGCTCCGCTGTGCAGTGCGAGTGCCGTTTCCGCCACTTTCACCTCGAGGAAAGTCTGCGATGCGGGGAATCCTCCGCTGACGCACGCCACGCCGATGCCGGCGGGCAGGTTCTTGCGCGCCGTTTCCGCCAAAGCGGGATATACGCACATGGCGGCGACGTTCTTGAGGGCGGGGAAGTGCTCGCCGAAGTGGGTGACGGCAGAAGCCATGCGCTCCACTTTCTGCACGGTGTCGTCGCCGTTGAGTGTGGTCAGGTCGATCTGGTTGAGGCACTGAATCCACACTTCGCGGTTGTTGTTTTCAGCAAAGTGCTTGTCTGTGAGGTCCTTGACGGCCTCTTTTACCTGCTCGTCCGTAAGCTGGAAGGGGTAGCAGGCAAAAAGTTCTTCAAACTTGTTCATCTGTGTCTGTTGTTTGCCGGTTATGTTTGTTCAGGCGTCCTATTACGGTCTGGTTCCCGCGGACGATGTCTCCGCTTTCGACGAACATTTCAGTGTCGAGGGGGAGGTACATGTCCACTCTGGAGCCGAACTTGATGAAGCCCATGTGTATGTTGCGTTTGGCCTCTGTGCCGGGTTTGGCATAGGTGACGATGCGCCTTGCCATGGCTCCGGCAACCTGGCGTACCGCCACTAGGTCGCCGGTGTGTGTGCGTATGACGACGAGGCTGCGCTCGTTCTCGGTGGAGGACTTGGGGAGCCATGCGCCTTTGTGCCGTCCTTTCTGGTGGGTGCTTTCGATGACCGTCCCATCCACGGGGTACCAGTTGGCGTGGACGTTGAAGGGAGACATGAAGATGCTGACCTGCAGGCGCTCTTCGTGGAAGTACTCGTTCTCCATTACGGGTTCTACAACCACAACGGTGCCGTCGGCAGGGGCGATGAGGCAGTGCGGGTCGTCCATGTCGAGCACTCTTTCGGGGTTGCGGAAGAAGAAGGTGACGAAGACGAGCAGCATGGCCGAGAGCACGAGCGTGACCGCAAAGAGTGCATGCGGCGAATAGAGGTAGATGGGGACGTGGATGGCGAAGAGGAGCAGGCAGAGGAAAATGAGCAGCGTGCGGCCTTCACGGTGGATGCGTAGCGGGTGGTTCATAGGTTATATGTTGTTAGTTGGTGACCATTGTTCGTAAGGAAACTGCGAGAGCATCTGCGCCGCATCGTCAATGCCTTTCTGTATTTTGGGGCCGATCATCATGCGGAACATCATCGGTATTTCTGCATGCAGGGTGAGTTTTATCTTCGTGTCTCGCGGCGCAACCTGCTTGAGCTGTATCCAGAAGTTCATGTCGGCGGGAATGTTCTCCGCGCCGAACTTGATGGTGTCGTCCTCTTTGCGGTCGAGAATGCGTATGCATATTTTCTGTCCGAGTCCGTCCACTTTCATGCGTACCGCGTCCTGCGATATCTCCAGTTCTTGGACTTTGTCCTGCGGAATAAGGTCGCGTACGCGGTTGAGGTTCTCGAGGTTGCTGAGGACGGAATAGACCGTATGTGCGTCTGCATTGATGGTGCAGACCTGGCTTTCGTATTTGGAGAGTGACATGTTCCTATTGTTGTTTGGTTTGACGTTTTTCGTATTTCTGCACCTGCAGTGCGGCTACGTGCATAGCCCTCTCGAGGGTGGCTATGTCCCTCATTACGAGCGCGAGGCGGTAGGTTTCCGCGAGTGCTTTTTTCTCGTTGCTCTGGAGGTAGTAGGTGGCTTTCTGTGCTCCTGCCGCCGTTACGAGCAGCCTCTCGTCCTGCCTGTCCGCCACGAACTGCAGCAGCCTGACCGCCTCGTCGTCCTGCATGCTGAGGATCTCGTGCACGCCCTCCGCCTCGAAGATGTGGTTGCTGCCTGTGCTTTCGGCATAGAGGTCGCCCGCAGAGATGCGTACCCGCTCCTGGTGTATGGGCTTGGGGCCGTAGAAGAAGGACTGCAGCACCGTTATGCGGTCGTCTCTGACGGCAGCCTGCAGGTAGTTGCGGGCGGTGTTGCGGTCGGTGCGGAGCAGGTGGTGGACATAGCGGCCGTGGTCCTCATAGTCCTCCGCTTTCTCGTAGCGGAAATCGCGCAGCAGCGAGTCGGCCTGCGGGAGCAGGACCTTCAGCAGCGAGTCGGAGTAGGCTATGGTGCGCTGTGCGTGAGCCAGCGTGGTGCTGTCTTTGGCGGCTTTCTCCTGCCGCATTATTTCAACCTTTGAGGGCTTTTTCCCGCACGAGAAAAGGAGCGCCGCAGCGAGGAAAAGGACTGTATATAATGTCTGTTTTGCATGCATGGCCGCAGAGGATTGTGTTTTCCGCTGCAAAGATAAACAAAATTTACCGATTATGCAATATCTTATGCAAGTTTTTTGTACATTTGTGAAAAAAACACTAACTTTGCAGCGTCAATCCGCAAAAACAGCATTTATTATGGAACAGCACTTCGACATGGTGGCCAAAACATTCAAGGGTCTGGAAAGCGTACTCGCGCGCGAGCTTGAGCAGCTCGGTGCGGAGAATGTCAATATACAGCGGCGCGCCGTGGCTTTCACGGGCGGTTTGCGCATGCTCTACCGCGCCAACATGTGTCTGCGCACGGCCTCGAGGGTGCTGGTCCCTATAGCGGCTTTCCGCGCCAATGACGCGGACGGCGTTTACGCCCGCGCCAAAGAGGTGGACTGGAGCCTGTTCATGTCGGTGTCGTCGTCTTTCAGCATTGACGCTACCGTTTACAGCGAGGAGTTCCGCCACTCGAGATATGTGACCTACCGCGTGAAGGACGCTATAGCCGACTGGTGGACGGAGCATGCGGGCAAGCGTCCGTCGGTGCAGCTCTCCGACCCCGACCTGAGGCTCAATGTGCATATAGCAGGCACCGAAGTGACACTCTCGCTTGACAGCAGCGGCGAGTCGCTGCACAAACGCGGCTATCGCTCCGCCACCACCGAAGCCCCTATCAACGAGGCGCTTGCTGCCGGCATGCTGCTGATGGCGGGCTGGCACGGGCAGTCGGACTTCTACGACCCTATGTGCGGCTCCGGCACACTGCCCATAGAGGCGGCGCTGATAGCGCACAACATAGCTCCGGGCGTGTTCAGGCAGGGGTTCGCCTTCGAGAAATGGCAGGACTTCGACCGCGGCCTCTTTGAGGAAATCTATAACGACGACTCGGCAGAGAGGGACTTCACGCACCGCATATACGGCAGCGACGCAAGCTTCTATGCAGTGCAGGCGGCCCTGAAGAACGTGCAGTCGTCGGGCATGAAGCGCGACATCGACATAAGGCAGATACGCCTGCAGGAACTGCACGGCATCAACGCGCAGGGCGCAATGGTGATGATGAACCCGCCATACGGCGAGCGGCTCGCGCAGGACAAGAACGTGATGCAGCTCTACAAGGACATCGGCTCGTGCCTCAAGCACCGCTTCCAGGGGGCGACTGCGTGGATAATCTCGTCCAACGAGGACGCGCTGAAGTGCATCGGACTGAAGCCCTCGCAGCGCATCCGCCTGCTGAACGGCGAACTGGACTGCCTGTTCAACAAGTACGAACTTTTCGGCGGAGGACGCAAGGACTTTATCAGCCGCACCAAAGGGTCAGGCGGCATTAAGACGGCCTGACTTCTTCAGTTTCTCTACGACGTAGGCGCGCGTAACGGTGAACTGCTTCGTGCTTGTTCCCGGCAGTTCGTACATCATGTCCATCATCACGGTCTCCGTCAGTCCGCGCAGTCCGCGTGCGCCGAGTTTGAACTCAATGGCCTTGTCCACAATGTAGTCGAGCGCCTCGGGCTCGAAGTCCAACGTCACGCCGTCCATGGCGAGCAACTTCTTGTACTGCTTGATGATAGCGTTCTTCGGCTCTGTCAGAATGGAGCGCAGTGCTGTCTTGTCAAGAGGCTTGAGGTAGGTCAGGACGGGCAGACGGCCTATTATTTCCGGTATCAGCCCGAAGGACTTCAGGTCCTGCGGCGCTATGTACTGCAGGAGGTTGTTCTTGTCCACATCCTGTGTCTTCTGTGCCGCCTCGAAGCCCACCACCTGCGTGTTGAGGCGCTGGGCTATCTTGCGTTCTATGCCGTCGAATGCTCCGCCGCAGATGAAGAGTATGTTCTGCGTGTTCACCTTGACGAACTCCTGTTCGGGGTGTTTGCGTCCGCCTTTGGGCGGCACGTTCACCACCGAGCCTTCCAGCAGTTTGAGCAGCCCCTGCTGCACGCCTTCGCCCGACACGTCGCGTGTGATGCTCGGGTTGTCGGTCTTGCGGGCTATCTTGTCAATCTCGTCGATGAAGACTATGCCTTTTTCGGCCTTGGCAACGTCGTAGTCGCTCTCCTGAAGCAGCCTCACCAGCGTGCTCTCTACATCTTCGCCCACATAGCCGGCTTCTGTCAGCACGGTGGCGTCCACCATGGCGAAAGGCACTTGCAGCATCTTGGCTATGGTGCGCGCCATGAGGGTCTTGCCCGTGCCCGTGGACCCGACGAGGATGATGTTCGATTTCTCTATCTCCACCCCGTCCTGGCCGGCGGGTTGCAGTATGCGCTTGTAGTGGTTGTAAACGGCGACGCTGAGGTACTTCTTGGCCTCGTCCTGACCTATCACATACTGGTCGAGGAAGGCTTTTATCTGTGCCGGAGCGGGCAGTTGGTCGAGCGACAGAGAGGCGCTGTTGCCCGCTGCGCCTGCCGCTTTTGTCATTTCGGCAATCTGTTCCTGCACAATCTGGTGCCCCGTCTCGATGCAGTCATAGCAGATATAGGCATCGCCCAGGCCCTTGAACATGCCCCTTATTTCCCGTCCGCAGAACGAGCAGGTGTCTGTCTTTTTTCCCATTATTACTGTTTTTTGCTATAGACTTTGTCTATCATGCCGTAGTCGAGGGCCTCTTTGGCTGTCATCCAGTAGTCGCGGTCGGCATCTTTGCGTATGCGCTCGGCCGGTTGTCCTGAGTGTGAGGCTATAATCTGGTAGAGTTCGTCTTTGAGTTTGAGTATCTCTTTTGCGGTAATCTCTATGTCTGACGCTTGTCCCTGTATGCCTCCCATGGGCTGGTGTATCATTACGCGGCTGTGGGGTAGGGCGGCTCTCATGCCTTTTTCGCCTGCCACGAGCAGTACAGCCCCCATTGACGCGGCCATGCCGGTGCAGATGGTGGCAATGCGGCTGCGGACAAACTGCATGGTGTCGTATATGCCCAGGCCCGCATAAACCGACCCGCCCGGGGTGTTCAGGTAGATGCTTATGTCGCGGTCGTGGTCGGCCGAGTCGAGGTAGAGCAGCTGGGCCTGTATCACGTTGGCGGTGTAGTCGTTCACCTCCGTGCCGAGGAAGATGATGCGGTCCATCATCAGGCGCGAGAACACGTCCATCTGGGTCACGTTCAGCTGCCTTTCCTCAAGTATGGAGGGCGATATGTAGGAGGCGGAGGCGTTCATCACGTTCTCTACGTGCATGGTGTTGAGTCCCTCGGCCTTTGCGAATTTCAGAAAGTCGTTCATCTTTGTGTCTGAGGTTGAAACAAGGAGTCATACGCAGGCATGACTCCTTGTTATATTATACGCGTGTGTTATTTGCCGAGTGCCTTGCGCTCGCGGCGGCGTTGCTGTGCGTCCTGTATGTCTTTGGCTATCATCGGAGCCACGCACATACTCGAGTAGGTTCCCACGATAACGCCGATGAGAAGGGCGAACACGAAGCCGCGGATGGTCTCGCCGCCGAAGCAGAAGATGGCCAGAAGCACTACAAACGTGGACATCGAGGTCGAGAATGTACGGCTCAGTGTCGCGTTGATGGCCTCGTTGATGTTCACGCCGCGGTCACGCTTCGGATACAGGGTGTTGTATTCGCGGATACGGTCGAAGATAACCACCGTGTCGTTTATCGAATAACCTATAACCGTCAGTATCGCAGCTATAAACGCCTGGTCTATCTCCATCGAGAAAGGCATTATCTTCCACAGCAGGGCGTAGGTTCCGAGCACAAGCACCGAGTCGTGGGCAAGGGCTGCCACTGCGCCTACCGAGTAAGCGAAGTTGCGGAAGCGGAGCAGGATGTAGAGGAAGATGCCGATCAGCGCGCAGATGATGGCGATGAACGCTGCAGAGGTGATGTCGTCGGCTATGGCAGGACCCACTTTCTGCGACGACATGATGCCGAAGTCCGGATTCACCTCCGTCGATTTGAATTGCTCCAGGGTGGTCTGCTCGCTCATGAACGGCTTGCAGCCCTCGTAAAGCAGTGCCTCTATTTCGTCGTCTATCGTCTCCGAGTTCTCGTTAATCTTGAAGTTGGTCGAGATGCGCACCTGGTTCTTGTCGCCTATGGTGATTACGCGCAGGCTCAGGTTCTCGCCGTCCACGTTGTTGGCTGCGAACACGGCGCCTACCGACTTCTCAATCTCCTGGGTGTTCACGGGCTGCTCGAAGCGCACAATGTAGTTGCGCCCGCCCGAGAAGTCGATACCCAGGTTCAGCTTGCCGAAGATGTGGGGCTCCAGACCCAGAATGCCTATCGCTACAAGCGTGCAGGAGACAATGTAGAATATCTTCTTCATTCCCACGAAGTCGATGTTCATGTTCTGCAGGAAGTTCTTCATCAGGTTCGTGGTGAAGGGCAGCTGCTTGGCGTTCTCGCGCTTTGCATACGACTCCAGCCACAGGCGGGTGAGGAACACCGCCGTCAGGAACGACGAGATGATACCTATCATGAACGTCACGGCGAAACCTTTGATGGGGCCTGTGCCGAAAATGGCGAGTATCGCACCGGTCAGGAATGAGGTCACGTTGGCGTCCACAATGGCGGATATCGCGCCCTTGAAGCCGTCTTCTATGGCCTTGCGCATGCCTTTGCCCGCACGCATCTCTTCACGTATGCGCTCGTAAATCAGCACGTTGGCATCCACTGCCATACCCATCGTCAGCACTATACCTGCTATGCCGGGCAATGTCAGCACGGCCGAGAAAGATGCCAATATACCTACCAGCAGGAAGATGTTGCACAGCAGGGCTGCATCGGCTATCAGGCCAGGGATAAGCCCGTAGTAGAACACCATGTAAATGAGGATGAGCACAAAGCCGAGAACAAAGCTCCACAAGCCGTTGCGTATAGCCTCCTTACCGAGCGACGGACCTACAACGTCCTCTTGCACAATGCGTGCGGGAGCCGGCATCTTGCCCGACTTGAGGGTGTTGGCAAGGTCTTTCGCCTCGTCCACGGTGAAGTGGCCGGTTATCTGGCTGTTGCCGCCGGCAATCTCGTTCTGCACGGTCGGGAAACTGTAGACATAGTCGTCAAGCACAATGGCGATGCTCTTGCCGATGTTGTCTTTGGTGATGCGCTGCCACGACTTGGCTCCCTCGGCGTTCATCGACATTGACACATTGGCGTAGGCGCTCAGCTGCCCGAAGTCGGCGCGGGCGTCGGTTATCACATCGCCCTCAAGCGACGGACGGCCGTCGCGCTGAGCTTTCAGTGCTACAAGCTGGTACATCGAGTTGGCCTCGTCTATGGCTTTCACTGTCCATTTCAGGCGAAGGTCGCGCGGGAAAACCTGCTTGGCTATGGTCGAAGTCAGCATCGCGTTCACGCGCGCGGTATCCGTATAATGTACTGTACCTACCACCGGACCCGGATATGCCTGCCCCGCCTGGTTGATGCTCGGGTTGAGGCGGGAGAACAGCGGGTTCTGCTTCTTGTAGTTCTCCATCGCTTTCTCCTGCTCCTCGCGGGCCTCTGCAAGGCTGTCGCTGCTCAGGTTCTCCACCAGCGAGTCTATGTCGCCGTCGGTCGGGGCCTGCTCCTCTGCCTTTTCTTCGGCTTTGGCGCTCTCGGTCTCAGGCATCTCCATGCGGGCGTACTCGTTGTTTATCTGGGCCAGCTGCGGCAGAATCTCCGCCAGCTCGTAGGTCTCCCAGAACTCCAGATTGGCGCTTCCCTGCAGCAGTTTGCGCACGCGCTCGGGCTCTTTGATGCCCGGAAGCTCTATCAGGATGCGGCCAGCCTGGCTCAGACGCTGTATGTTGGGCTGAACAACGCCGAAACGGTCTATACGGGTGCGCAATACGTTGAAAGAGTTGGTGATAGCCCCGTCCACTTCCTCGCGGATTACTTTCTCCACTTCCGCGTTGCTCGAGTTCAGTGTAACCTTGTCCTTCAGCTCGAAGGTGGAGAACACGCTTGCCAGCTGGGCGTTGGGGTCCACTTCTTTGTACGACTCTATGAACAGCGTCACAAAGTCCGCGCCGCTGGTGCGCTGCTTCTGCTGCGCCAGCGCCATCGCGCTGTTGAAGGTCTCCGACGTGTTATGGCCGCTCAGCGAGCGGAGTATGTCCGGTACGCTCACCTCCATTATTACGTTCATACCGCCTTTCAGGTCCAGACCCAGATTGAGCTGCTTCTCGCGGCACTCTTTCAGAGTGTAGCCGAACCACACTTTCTGGGTGGCGATTGAGTCCTGATAGTAAAATTCTTTCGTGTCATCTCCCTGTGCGTAGTCTTTCGCTTTCTTGTCATAGTGTGACACTATCACACTGAAAGAGAGATAAAAAGCGCATACCAGTGCCAAACACACTGCCAGCGTTCTTACAAGTCCTTTGTTTTGCATAATTGTTTATTGGTTATTTATATTGTTTTTCCGGCTTTGGCTCTGCTCCACGCAAATGGCACGGTGTTTTCCTGTGATTTTCACGCAGTTCACGTGCGGTTTTTACGTAGTTTGCACAAATTAGCCTGCAAAGGTACTGCTTTTTTTTGGATTGTGCAAATAATTTAACATAAAAACACTCAAAAAATGAGTTTGGAGAGAATTGAGGGGGCGGAGGGTGGGGAAAATAGGGGGACTGGTCGTCATAGTCGTTCTAGTCCCACAGTGATTTATTACAGGCAGAATGCCTGCGTACCTGGGGAGGCTGCTAAAAAGTACGAAGCTGATTTATTTGCCGGTTTTTGGTTTGGATATATGAAAAAATATGCGTATCTTTGCAGCGAATTTCCAACCAACACGAAGTCACCAACACGCACGGCTCTGCCGATCGTTCAGAGCGAAGCGGAGATAAGAAGTCACTAACATAAGATTATGACAAAAAAGATTATTTATTGCCTTGCCGTGGCGGTTTGCGCTGCAACTGCGGTGCTGCGGGCAGCAACCTACGAGCCGAAGACTGTTCCCGACCCGAAAATCAAAGGGCAGTGGAACTATGTGAGCAATCCGGACTCCATCCTCTCGGCGGACGATGTTGATTACATCAACCGCTGCTGCCTCATGCTTGAGGACTCGAGCGGCGTGGAGCTGGCGGTGGTGGCGATAGAGAGCATAGGCGATTATGCGCCCTTCGACTTCGGCTTCGAGCTGTTCCAGCGCTGGGGCATCGGCAAGGCAGGCAAGAACACCGGCGTGCTGATAACCTTCGCCTCCGCTTCGCGCAAAGTGCAAATCAACACCGGCACGGGCATAGAAGGCGTGCTGCCGGACGCGTTGTGCTCGCAGATAATTCAGGAGGACATGATCCCCCTGTTCAAGCAGGGTGATTACGGCGGCGGCCTGTGCCGTGGCGTGACCCGCATATACGAGAATTGCACCAGCGGCGACGCTCCGGAGGAGCTGCTGAACATGAAGTCGGCGACCAACAGAGGCGGCTTCGGCGGCAAGGGCACAGGAAAAGATGACGAGCCGTCGGACCTGATGGTAATCATTGTTGTTTGCATCATTGTCTTCCTTGTGCTGTTCCCGTTCCTTGCGATGGTGCTGTATCAGGGCAAGAAACAGAGCACTTTGGACGAGATTGCGCAGCGTGACGGCTGCTTCGCGAAGATGGCGGTGGTGTGCATAGTGTTCCCGTTCCTTATACCTACCATGGTGTGGTTCTGGCACAGAGCCAAGCGTCTGCGCTGCCCGCAATGCGGCAGGCAGAAATACAAGATAGTAAGGACGGAGAAGTCCGCCGCCGGCGTGTCGCCAAAGACGAGGATGGACTTCTTCAAGTGCTCCGCCTGCGGCTACGAGCACATGGAGATGACCACGCTGCCCACCTATTCCGGCTTTTCCGGCTATTCGGGCGGTTCGTACTCAGGCGGCTCTGATTATGATAGCTCGGACTACAGCAGCTCGGACTCTGACAGCGGTTCGTGGGGCGGAGGCTCGTCATCGGGCGGCGGTGCAGGCGGCAGCTGGTGATTGTGTAGCAGGGGGATACGTTTTTTATTGCGGATATATTTGCAGGAATAAAATATTTTCCGTAATTTTGCGGCGGATTGCGTGCTGCAGACATCGGGATGTACATCGCCATTGCAGGAAATATAGGTGCCGGAAAAACAACGCTGACCAAGATGCTGGCGCGTTACTACGGCTGGGAGCCGCGCTTCGAAAGCGTGGGCTTCAACCCCTATCTCGAGGACTATTACGGCGACATACCCCGCTGGTCCTTCTGCCTCGAGACCTACTTCCTCAAAGAGCGCTTCAAGGACATGCTGGCGGTCATGAAGGCCGACCACACCATCGTCCAGGACCGCAGCATCTTCGAGGGGGTGCATGTCTTCGTCACCAACAACTACATGCGGGGCGACCTCAGCAAGCGCGACTACGACACCTACATGGAGCTCTTCTCCCTCATGAAACGCCTCATGCGCCTGCCCGACCTGATGATCTACCTGCGCAAGTCAGTACCCGCACTCGTCAGGCAGATTCAGAAACGCGGACGCGAATACGAGCAGGGCATGCAGATTGACTACCTCCGCGACCTTAACAACCGCTACGAGGACTTCATCTACCGCCAGTACGAAGGCAAAGTGCTCGTCATCGAGTCCGACGCAATGGACTTTGAAAACAACCCCGCGGACTTCCGCATCATAACCGACAAAATAGACGCACAGCTCTTCGGGCTGTTCGCACAGAACAACTAAATACTCAACATTATGCACATAGCAATAGCAGGAAACATCGGCTGCGGCAAGACTACTCTCACCAACATGCTTGCCAAACACTACGGCTGGACACCACGCTTCGAAAGCGTGGACTTCAACCCCTATCTCGAAGATTTCTACGGCGACATGGCGCGCTGGTCGTTCAACCTGCAGGTCTATTTCCTCAACAAACGCTTCAAGGACGTGGTCGAAATATCGCAGTCCGACCAATACATCATTCAGGACCGCACCATCTACGAGGACGCGCGCATCTTCGCCCCAAACCTCCACGAGCAAGGCTATATGTCCGACCGCGACTTCGACAACTACACCGACCTCTTCAACCTGATGATGACGCTCGTCAAGATGCCAGACCTTATGATATATATACGCTCCTCCATTCCCAATCTCGTCGCGCAGATTCAGAAACGCGGACGTGAGTACGAAGCAAGCATGCGCATTGACTATCTGCAGGGCCTTAACGACAAGTACGAAGCCTGGATACGCGACTACAAAGGCCAACTCCTCATCATCGACGGCGACCACGTCAAGTTCGCGCAGAACCCCGAGGACTTCCGCTTTGTCACCGACCGCATCGATGCCGAGCTCTTCGGACTCTTCCCCTTTGAGACTTCCGGAGACAGGGGCAAGGAAATTAACGACTGACCGCACACGTGATTGAACATTTCCTCACATATCTTGAAGTCGAGAAACGCTACTCGCCATGCACCGTCACTGCCTACCGCAACGACCTCTCCGAGTTCTGCGGCTGGCTCGGGTGGACCATTGACGAATACAACCCCGCCGAAGTGACCGAAGGAGATGTCAAAGAGTGGATCGTCCATCTCATGGAGGAAAACAACAACTCGCCGCGCAGCGTCAAGCAGAAACTCGCGGCTCTGCACTCCCTCTACCGCTTCCTGCTGCGCACCGGCAAAGTGGACAAGGACATAACGCTGCGGGTACATGCACCCAAAACCGACAAACCACTCCCCGTCTTCTTCAAGCCGGCTGAAATGGAGGCGGCTGCCGCTTTCGACCACGACGCGGACGACAAGGAGAGCATACGCAACTGCCTCATCATACAGATGCTTTACCAGACAGGCATGCGCCGCGCGGAGATGGCGGGACTCAAAGACTCCGACATCGACACACTCCAGGGACAGATACGGGTCTTCGGCAAACGCAGCAAAGAGCGCATCATACCCATCGGACGGAACCTGTGCGACATGATTGAACGCTACCGCGAAGCCAAAGGAGGTGACTATGGCACGTTTTTTGTACAATGGAAAAAGGACGGCTCCGCCGTGCCGCTTACGGCCAGCGCGCTTTACACCATCGTGCGAGGCCGAATGGGGGAAGTCTCAACGCTCAAAAAACACTCCCCGCACGTGCTCAGGCATACTTTTGCCACGGCCATGCTCGACAACGGGGCGGACATACGCACCATACAGCAGCTGCTCGGGCATGCCTCGCTCGCCGCAACCCAGATTTATACGCATACTACTTTCGAACAGATAAAAAATACATACAACAACGCCCACCCCAGGGCGAAAAACAAACAATAAAAAAGGAGGTTACTATGAAACTTGACAGACAAGCCGTCAATTTCGACATCGCTGAACGACTGGAAAAGTACATCGAGAAAAAAACACGCCGTTATGAGAAACTGCTGCCCGAAGCCGCAGAACTCATCATACGCATGACTGTTGTCAAACCCGAAACCAACCTCAACAAGGAAACGCAGGTGCGTATCCTCGGAGTGGGGCAGGAACTCTTCGCCGAAAAAACATGCGACACATTCGAGCAGGGCATCGACGAATGTCTCGAAGCGCTTGACCGGCAGCTCGAAAAACTAAAAGACAGATAAACCATGCACCGCAGACTCCTTCTGTTCGGCACCTTGCTCTGTTGCGCGCTACTGCTCATGCCGATGCGCGCAACAGCGCAGCAGGTGAACTATATCACCACCGACGACTTCAAAAAACTTGTTTTTGACTATACCAAAAACAAGGACTGGAAGTACGCCGGCAAAAAGCCGTGCGTCATCGACTTCTACACCACCTGGTGCGGACCATGCAAACGACTCGCCCCCATCATGGAGGAACTGGCGGAGCAGTACAAAGGGAAAGTCCTTTTCTACAAAGCCGACACCGAGCGTGAACGCGAACTGGCATACGTCTTCCGGATTTCAAGCATTCCGCAGGTGCTCTATATCCCGCAAAACGGACAGCCCGTCCTCCTCAAAGGGCTCTACCCCAAAGAGAGCATCATACAGATTATCGACGAACACCTCCTCGGCAAGAAGCCCGATACGCAAAAATAATACACCCCGCACCTATGGAAATAGAGTTCATGCTGCTCATATTGAGCCTGTTGTTCTTTGCCAGTATCTTCACCGACCGCATCGGCACCCGCTTCGGGGTGCCTGCATTGCTCTTGTTCCTCGCCGTCGGAATGATCTTCGGCCCCGACGGACTCGGCAAGTGGATTAGCGACGACGGGGCAGGCTTCATCTCGTCTATCAATATAGGCAGCGCACAGGCGATAGGAACCATCTCGCTCTGTGTCATACTCTTTTCCGGCGGTATGGACACCAGACTGTCCGACATCAAGCCCGTACTCGGCCCGGGGGGCACACTGGCCACGCTCGGAGTGCTGCTCACGGCGCTTATATCCGGCACGCTCATCTATCTTGTCGTAGGCTGGGTGCAGGCCGTTCTCTCCGTGAGCTTTGCCACTGCCCTGCTGATGGCGGCCACCATGTCCTCCACCGACTCCGCAAGCGTCTTCTCCATACTGCGCACCAACAGCATGGGGCTCAAACACAATCTGCGCCCGCTGCTTGAACTCGAGTCCGGTGCCAACGACCCCATGGCGTATATACTCACCATCACTCTCATCGGCATCGTCACTGCCACAGCCACCGAGGTCACTGCACTCTCTATCGCGCAGGACATCGTCATTCAGCTGATTGTCGGAGCCTTCATGGGCTTTGCTCTCGGCAAAACGGCTGTCGCGCTCATGCGCAAGGTGCAGCTGACCAACGAGAGTCTTTACCCCATAATGATTCTCACCTTCTGCATCTTCATCTTCGCCGTCACCTATTTTATGAAGGGCAACAGCTATCTCGCTGTCTATATAGGCGGACTGATGATTGGCAACAGCAAGTTCGTCCGCAAACGCCAGACCAAGTCCTTCTTCGACGGACTCACATGGCTCTGCCAGCTTATCATGTTCCTCATGCTCGGACTCATGGTCAAGCCGCACGAACTGGTGCAGCTCGAAGTCTGGCTGCCGGGAGTCATTATCAGTATTGTCACTATCTTTATCTCGCGCCCCCTCTCTGTCTTCCTGTGCCTGTGGCCTTTCAAGGAGTTCCAGAACCGCGACAAACTCTTTGTCAGCTGGGTCGGGCTTAAAGGGGCGGTGCCTATCATCTTCGCCATACTCTGCCAGGCTAACAACGTGCCGCATGCGGGGCTCCTCTTCAATGTGGTCTTCCTCTGCACGCTTGTCTCGCTGCTCGTGCAGGGCACTACGCTCAGCGCCATGGCGCGGAGCCTCCACCTCGACATAAAGGCGGAGGAGAAGAACCGGCTACTTTATTTCGACATCGACCTGCCAGAAGAGATTGAGCAGTATGCACACGAAACGGTCATCACCGAAGATATGCTCGCCAACGGCAACTGCCTCAAGGACATGGCTATTCCGGGCAACGTGCGTGTTATGATGATGCGCCGCGGGGAGAACTTCCGTGTCCCCAACGGCTCCACTCCTCTCAAGGCGGGCGACCAGCTGCTGGTCATCACCGAGGAGGACATGGCGCGTGTGCAGCAGGTGCAGGACGAGGAGGACGACTACGCTCTCAACGAATGGGGCATGCAGCTCATCAACCACACCGGCTCTTTCTTCCGCGACCGCTGGCACCGCATCCAGCAAAACGAAAAGCGCCTCCTCCGCAAACCCTAACCCCCTCCTCTTCTGGGTACGCAGGCTTCCAGCCTGCGGTAGTAGTAGCGTTGCATTCTCAATTCTCAATTGCCAATTGCCCCTCCCCACCGGGTACGCAGGCTTCCAGCCTGCGGTAGTAGTAGCGTTGCATTCTCAATTCTCAATTGCCAATTGTCCCCCCTCCGGGTACGCCCACCGGGTACGCAGGCATCCTGCCTGCGGTTTCTCTTCGTTATGTTCGCGGAGCTTCAGCTCCGTGTTTTGAGTATCGATTGCCCACCGGGTACGCAGGCTTCCAGCCTGCGGTTTCTCTTCGTTATGTTCGCGGAGCTTCAGCTCCGTGTTTTGAGTATCGATTCTCCACCGGGTACGCAGGCTTCCAGCCTGCGGTAGTAGTAG
>JAFPZY010000051.1 GCA_017417025.1 Paludibacteraceae bacterium
AAGGTGGACAAGCAGGCTGAGATCAATAACCGTATGGCCGGTATGGGCCCGCTGCCGCCAATTGGTCGCGCCACCTATTCACGCGCAATCGAATATGTGCAAGAAGCATATGATATACTTTTAGGCGAAAACTGGAAAGCGCCGGAAGAGTGATTGATGGATTCGGACGCGTGAGAGTGAGGGATTCGAAAATTACGAAAGATGCGTATATGCTACCCATAAACGGCAAGTGTTTATGGAATGTAGCATAACGCAGATGAGTAATAATCGACAGAGCGTAGCGGCGGAGAACCCTCCGATCGGGGTGTGAGAAGGCCCTCGGACATCTCTAAAAAGAATTAGGAGCGTCCCATTGGGATGCCCCTAATCTTTTTAAGCGGAAAGTGAGGGATTCGAACCCCCGGTACGACGTAATGCGTACACCGCATTTCGAGTGCGGCTCTTTCGACCACTCAGACAACTTTCCTAAAACGTATATGTTCAACAAATATAAGTCTTTATATAAGTTTTTATATTCAAAGAACACTGAATTTTTATGTGCAGCGGATGCACAAAAAGCGCTTTTGCTCATTTGCGGGTGCAAAGGTACGGCTTTTTGCGGACATACGCAATACCTGAAGCACTTTTTTTTATTTTTGATTGATAAAATGTCGGTTTTCTGCCATGAAAATCCTATAAGCGATGTCACAATTCAGGCACTTGCTCGGCTGGCAGAAGTGTTGATAAAGGTGCAGAAGTGCCTGTGAATCAGCTGCAGAACGCACGCTCTGCCCCAGTTCGCGCCATTGGCGGATGATGCTGTTGTTTTCTGCAGGCAGTTCTTCAAGCAGGCGGACAGCCTCCTTCTCTTTTCCGCGTGTGTAAAGATACGGCACGACGGTGTTTATCAGCAGCAGGTGTATGGAGTCAAGTCCTATTTTTGGTGGTGCGGCTACGTTATGCTGCTCGTCTTCAGTCAGTTCCCGCAGTTTCAGCAGGCGCACAAGCGTATCAGTGTCCGTGGTCTCCATAAGTTTTGAGAACAGGAACTCCGACTGATAGATAAGTTGTGCAAACTGCCGTATCCGCGTTTCTGGCATGCCGGCAGGGCGCATGCGCAGCCGCTTCCACAGCACAGCCTCCACAGGCGTGAGCGAGAACTTTTTTCTCAAGAACGAGTATTCTTTTTGCAGCAGTTCCCTGTCCGGCGACTTCGATGAGTCCAGCAGTCCGCTTTGTCCGAGCAGCAGAGCTGTCAGCTGGAACAGCGAATTGCGGTGCTTCTGCAGGCACGAGAGCGGTGTCTGTATTGCCAGTTGCTCGAATGGCAGGCTGTTGGTGTGAAAGCCGAAATGGTGTGCAAGGGTAATGTAAAAAGCCTGCTCCCTGTTGTTGTGCGTAATGTCAAGCAGTTGGGCGATAGCTTCTTTCTTGCATTCCAAGCGCTTGTGCAGCAGTGCATTTCTCCAGCCCAGTGTCATCAGCGCGGGGTCTTGCAGCAGGTTCCGGCTGCACTCTATGTGCCACGCGATGCTGTCTATGTGGGCCGCGTCTTTTGTCAGTTGTGCCAAATAGTCCTGATTGTCTGCGTATTGCAGTCTGCATTGCGGCACAATGTCGCCTTTTGAGTTGCGCACCTCGGTGTCGTTGTCGCGCACTATGTGCAGCAGTATGTTGTCGTAAGCGGGGTCGGCATCGTGGTGGTGGCGGTTCCAGTCAGAGGCTCGCACATGTATCTCCACATTGCCCGCAAACTCCTGTCCGTCAATGCGCAAGCGTACGTTGGTGAAGTCCGGACCTGCATCGGTGTTATGGTCGCCGCTATACAGCACCTCCACCTGCCGCCCGTCGTTTGTCTCTTGCCTGAAGCCGGCAAACAGACCTTTTTGCCAGATATAGTGCAGCAGAATCTCAGGCATGTAGCGGAGTGGGGCGACGGTTATTGTTCTATTTCCTTGCTCTGTATGATGCGCGAGTTGGCCGGAACGCTGTGAGTCAGCCATATATTGCCGCCTATCACCGAGTGGTGCCCTATAGTTATCCTTCCCAGAATGGAGGTGTTTGAATACACTGTTACATAGTCTTCAAGCACAGGGTGTCGCGGCACGTTCACCATGTTTCCTGTCTCGTCGGTCTGGAAGTTCTTTGCGCCGAGCGTAACGCCTTGGTAAAGAGTGACATGCTTGCCTATTATGCATGTTTCGCCTATTACAACTCCAGTGCCGTGGTCAATGGCGAAATATTCTCCGATTTGTGCCCCCGGGTGTATGTCTATGCCTGTGAGCGAGTGTGCCATCTCCGTCAGAATACGCGGAATGATAGGCACTTGCATCTTGTGCAGGGCATGTGCCGTCCTGTAGTGTATCATGGCCTGGATGAGCGGATAGCAGTAGATGACTTCGTCTCTGTTGTCCACAGCGGGGTCGTTGGCAATCATAGCGTCCACGTCGGTCTGCAGAAGGCGCTCAATCTCAGGCAGTTGTTCAATGAAATGCTCTGCTTGTGAGGCGCACAACTGTGTCGCCAGAATGAGGTGGAGTTGTCTGCGCTGCGCTTCTATGTATGACATGCGCAAAGAGCCGTCTGTGGGGCAAGGCTCGAAATAGCCGGGGAAGATGATGTGCTTTACGCACGCTATAACATCTTTCAGGGCTTGGATATCAGGTAGTTTTATGCAGTTTTCTTGTTCCATTTACTGTTTGTTTATATTTTTGCGATGCGGCAGGTGCAACTTGTCGCGCCCGATTCTGTTTTTTCCTGATACATGATGTCGTCTTCCGTTTCGCGGCAGAGGATGTGCATCTGCTCGCCGAGCCCCACCTCTTTCTGGTAGTTAATATCCACTCTTATAGGAGTTTCCTCTCCTTCCGAGCGTCCTTTGCGTATGAACTCGGGGAAGCGGGTGTTGAGCATCATTTCCAGGTATTTGCAAGAGTTGCAGTGTCCGTTGTAGTCCATGTCGGAGTAAACCACGGTGTGCGTCCCTTCGTGTGTGGGAGTGTCTATCGGTGTGATGCGTGCGGCACGTGGCATGGTCAGCACTTCGCCGTCCACCACATCGCGGAACATCGGCATCTCAAAAGCGTTCACAATCTCACGCTTGCCCAGGTCAAGCACCGTCCACACAGACTTCACTTCGCCTATCAGACCTGTTTCGCGACCGCGTGAACTTTGTTCAAGCCATATTCTGAAATTACGCGCTGACAGGCAGTGGGAGTTGCTTTCTATCCACGTCTCTATCCTTATCACGTCCGAGTGCACGGGCAGATACCTCAGTTCCATGTTCAGGTGCGCGAGTACCCACGTGTAGTTGTAGCCGAGCAGCTGGTGGATGCCGCATCCAAGTTCGTCCGCCGAGAGTCCTGCTGTGGTCAGGATATGGTTCTCAAGCGTGTAGAGACGCAAATATCGGTCAGCATCAACGTCTTGATAATGAATGGGGTATATATAACTCTGTTTCATTGGTTGTTTTTGATTTGTATGTTGTACATATTTTCCAGCATATAGGCTTACTCCGTCAAATGCACACAATTCGGCTGCAAAGGTACAAAAAATATCCAGGATATACAAACTTTTCGGGCAATATTTGTATATTTTTCAGTTCTTCCCGGTTCTGTTATGGGGAGATGATGGTGCAATAACCTAATAATAACCTAATAATGGCAGCCGAATTCCGGAGACATATAAGAGAGGAGGGGAGTGTGTGTGCTTTTTGAGGAAAAGGGGGAGGTGCGTTTTGATTTATTTTGAGCTGGCTTGAGTTGTTTTCTGAATTGCGTTGTGGCGTTTTTTGAGCGGGCTTGCGTTGTTTTCTGAATTGCTTTGTGGAGTTTTTTGAGCGGGCTTGGGCTGTTGTCCGGATTGCTTTGTGCTGCTTTTGGGGGAACCTCGATTTGTTTTTTGGATTGCTTTGTGGAGTTTTTTGAGAAAAAGGGTTCTAACGGTTGATAATCAGCGTGATTGCAGAAAAAGTGTATTTTCACCTTATTATGATTTGCGGGAGTCGTAAAAATGTTGTATCTTTGCCAGCGAATTCAACCAGGAGCATTTTGAAACGGGCGGAGGAAGGTTTTGAAACGGGCGGAGTGAGGTTTAGAAACAGGCGGGGGAAGGTTTTGAAACGGGTGGAGGAAGGTTTTGAAACGGGCGGAGGTAGATTTTGAAACAGACGGAGGAAGGTTTTGAAACGGGCGGAGTGAGGTTTAGAAACGGGCGGAGGAGGGTCTTGAAACGGGGGGAGGAAGGCTTTGAAACAGACAAAACAGCAATATAATGAAGAAGGCGTTAATCACCGGAATAACAGGACAAGACGGCAGTTTCCTTGCCGAGTTCCTGCTCGAAAAAGGCTATGAAGTACACGGCATCATCCGCCGCAGTTCCACTTTCAACACAGGCCGCATAGAACACCTCTATCTGCAGGAGTGGGTGCGTGACCAGAAGAAACCCCGTGCCGTCAATCTGCATTACGGCGACATGACCGACTCCTCGTCGCTCATCCGCATCATTGGCGAGATACAGCCCGACGAGATATACAACCTCGCGGCGCAGAGCCATGTGAAGGTCAGTTTCGATGTGCCCGAATACACGGCAGACACCGATGCAGTCGGCACCTTGCGCCTGCTGGAGGCCGTCCGCATGCTCGGCTATGAGAAGAAGACCAAAATATACCAGGCTTCCACCTCCGAGCTTTTCGGGCTCGTCCAGGAAGTTCCGCAGAAAGAGACCACTCCCTTCTATCCGCGCTCCCCGTACGGCGTAGCCAAGCAATACGGCTACTGGATAACCAAAAACTACCGCGAAGCATACGGCATGTTTGCGGTGAACGGCATTCTCTTCAACCACGAGTCGGAGCGTCGCGGGGAGAACTTCGTCACCCGCAAAATCACTCTTGCCGCCGCCGCCATAGCCAACGGCAAGCAGGACCGCCTCTATCTGGGCAACCTCTCGGCCCTGCGCGACTGGGGGTATGCGCGTGATTATGTGGAGTGTATGTGGCTCATATTGCAGCATGACACTCCCGAAGACTTCGTAATAGCCACCGGCGAAATGCACACCGTCCGCGAGTTCTGCACACTGGCATTCCGCGAGGCGGGTATCAGTCTGCGCTGGGAGGGCGAAGGCGTGGACGAGAAAGGCATAGACGAGAAAACGGGCAAAGTGCTGGTTGAGGTCGATCCGAAGTTCTTCCGCCCGACGGAGGTCGAGCAGCTTTGCGGCGACCCCTCGAAGGCGAAGGCCCTGCTCGGCTGGAACCCGCGCAAAACATCGTTCGAGAAACTGGTGCACATAATGGTGCAGCATGATTTGGCGGCTTATGGAAAAGAGCAGTAAGATTTATGTCGCCGGCCATCGCGGCATGGTAGGCAGCGCCATAGTGCGCGAACTCCGCAGGCAGGGGTACAATAATATCATCACGCGCACGCACGCCGAACTTGACCTCACAAGGCAGCAGGACGTGGAGGCGTTCTTCGCGCAGGAAAAGCCGGAGTATGTCTTTCTGGCGGCCGCCAAAGTGGGGGGGATTGTTGCCAACAAAAACGCCCTTGCCGACTTCATGTACGAGAACATGATGCTCGAGATGAACGTCATTCATGCCGCGTGGAGAAACGGCTGCCGCAAGCTGGAATTTCTGGGCTCGTCGTGCATCTATCCCCGCATGGCTCCGCAGCCTATGCCTGAGTCGTGCCTGCTGACAGGCGCACTTGAGCCGACCAACGAGGCTTACGCTCTGGCGAAGATTTCGGGCCTCAAGTACTGCGAGTTCCTCAACCGGCAATACGGCACCGACTTCATTTCGGTCATGCCCACCAATCTCTACGGCCCCAACGACAACTATCACCCCGAGCACAGTCATGTGCTGCCCGCCTTGATAAGGCGCTTCCACGAGGCTAAAACCGCAGGTGCAGAGACAGTTACGTGCTGGGGAGACGGCAGTCCGCTCCGCGAGTTCCTCTATGTGGACGACCTGGCCAACCTCTGTGTCTTCCTAATGAACAACTACTCCGGCAACGAAACCGTCAATGCAGGGACAGGCAAAGAGCTGACAATCAAGCAGCTCACAGAGCTTGTGGCTGATGTTGTCGGCTACAAAGGACGGATTGAATGGGACACTACGCGTCCCAACGGCACGCCGCGCAAACTGCTTGACATAAGCAAGGCGACTGCCCTCGGCTGGACCTACAAGACCGAGCTGGAGGATGGTATAAGGCTGGCTTACAAGGACTTCCTCGAAAACCCGATGCGCGCAGAGCGGTAATAAGAATCTTTAGACAAATGGAGCAGCAGATTAGCGAAAGACAGACGCAAGTGCTTGATTATCTGGACAGGCACGGCATCCGTTATGAGTGTTACAACCACCCCGAGGGCAAAACCATAGAGGAGGCGAAGCGCTGGTGGCGCAACGACGGCAGTGTGCACTGCAAAAACATCTTCATGCGCAATCACAAAGGCAGTCAGCATTATCTTATTTGCTTTGACTGCGACCACGACCTCGCTATCCACGACCTTGAGCACCGTCTGAAGGGGGCTTTGGTGGCGAAGGGTGAAAATGCCCCCGGCAAACTCTCATTCGCGTCCCCCGAGCGCATGATGCGCTACCTCGGGCTGGAGCCGGGCAGCGTAAGCCCTTTCGGACTCATCAATGATGCAGAGCACCATGTTATCCTCTTTTTGGACAAGCACTTGCAGGAGGCGCAAAGCCTCAGTTTCCACCCCAACGACTGCCGTGGCACTGTGGTAATCGAGCAACAGGAATTTCAGAAATACCTGTCGCTGGTCGGAAACAAAGTGGAATATCTTGATTTATATTGATGAGCCGTCTTTGCAAAATCATCCTGCTGCTCGTGTTGCTGCTGTCGGCGGTTCTGCCGGATGTCAGCGGGGCGAGGATGATTGCGGAGATAAGCACCTGGAACAGCGTTGCTTTGTCGGGCGATGTGTTAGAAGGTTCATACGCGGCTTTCCTTAACACATCCCATCGCAAAGGCTCTGTGTCAAAGGGAGATACGGCTACGCTGGTCATCGACGGCATGTACGGCTGCAAGGTCTTGTCTCTCACTGCCTGGCTCAAATCTAACAAGTCGTCGGGTGCGGGCAGTCTGCTGGTTAGTGTGGACGGGGAAGAGTGTCTGTCCCTCTCCGGCACCTTCGACAAGTGGGACGGCAGCCCGGGCTATCAGACCTCTTTTGTCCCTTTTTCCGCCACAGGCGAGTGGCTTGTTTCCGACGGCGGGCAGATAGAGCTTACGCTTGTCAGCTCTGCCAATTCGCTTCATATAGAGAAACTTGTGGTTGATTATGAGGAGGCTGTGCCAGTGGCGCATTGTGTCACATATCTTTGGCAGACGGCTGACGGTCCGGGCACGGGCACAGACTGCGAACAGACTGCCGGCGAGGGCATCATCTTGCCCGACTTGTCGGCAGAGGGAGCGGCGCAAATCGGCGACTGGCAGTTGGCAGGTTGGAGCACTGCGCCTCTTGACGGCGGCACCACGCTGGACACGCCGCCTGCCTATACGCCTGTGTTCAAGCGCTATCACGCCTCGCGCGACATAACCCTCTATCCTGTATATCGTTATATGCCTGATGTTCCGGAGATTAGGCAGAGTGCTGACCGCCGTGACGGCGAGTATGTCATTGCGCGCGAGTGGGTTGGCGGGTTCTTTATGATGACAGGCGGCTTGTCGGGCAACTATGTTCATTCAGTGCAGTGTGATGTTCTCCGCGATGACGACGGCTCATGCCTGTTCCTGCCGGAGTATGTTCCTGCCGAGTCCCGTTATCTGCTGCAGTTCGGGCAGGACAGTGTCAGCATTTACAATGCTTTCTCACAGACCAAGCTCGGCTATTCCGGCACGCGCCTCGCCGCCAACGGCAAGAAGTGGGCACTGCGTGAGTGTGACAACCACTCGGTCTGCTTTTACTATGATTTGCAGGGAGATACGTTGGCGCGGACGCTTATGATGCGCGGCGATGTGCGTGACGAAGACAACAATTTTATGGATGTCTTCAGCTCCGTCCGTCTTGATATGCGGAAAATAAAAGAGTTGCTTTTCCTCTTTGAGGTCAGCGACCTTCCGCTCGAGCCCGTGCCTTCGCTCTGGTGCGGCAATCCGTACTCTCTTACAGACCTGCAATCGCCTGAGCAGCAGCCGTATCCGGTGTCTGCCGCTTCTGCGGTAAAGTGCATTGCCGGCGGGCAGATTCTTTTGCGTCGCGACGGGCGTTATTTTGATGTGCTCGGCCGCGAAGTGTTTGTCAAACAGACAGATAGCCTTTATAAGGGCAGGTAGATTACCTGCTTTTCTTTGAACCAGTCGCCTGAGAAGAACTTTTGTATTTCAGTTACTTCCGCTATGCGCCTGAACTGGTGTATCTCACCGTCTATGTTCCCGCCTTTCAGCACTATAAGTCCGTTGGGGACCGCATTGCGGTGTTCGTGGTGTACGTTTTTCCTTACCAGCTTCACCAAATCAGGCAGCGGCATCACGGCGCGCGAGACGACAAAGTCGAACCGGCGTTTCTCCTCTTCGGCGCGCTCTTGTATGCACTCGGTGTTCCGGAGGCCTATTTTTTCCGCAATGTCCTGTGCCACACGCACTTTCTTGCCGATGGAGTCTATCAGCGTGAACTTGCATTCCGGGAAAAGGATGGCAAGCGGTATTCCCGGAAACCCTCCGCCCGTACCTACATCCAGAATCTCTGTTCCTGCTCTGAATGTCAGCACTTTGGCTATCGCGAGAGAGTGGAGCAGGTGGTGTTCCTCGAGGTTCTCTATGTCCTTGCGGGAGATGAGGTTTATTTTTGTGTTCCACTCCGGATAAAGCACCTCAAGCGCAGCAAACTGCTGCACTTGGGTGGTGCTCAAATCCGGAAAATACTTCCGTATCTGCTCCATAAAAAACTCTGCTTAGTCTGCGAGGTTGGTGAATACGTTCTGAACGTCCTCGTCCTCTTCTATCTTGTCTATCAGCTTCTGCACCGACTCGCGCTGTTCGTCGGTCAGCGTCTTGGTGTCATTCGGAATGCGCACAAATTCACACGATTGTATCTCAAATCCGTGCTCCTCCAGATATTTCTGCATGCCGCTGTACTGGTCGAAGTCGGAGTAGATGACAATGGTGTTTTCCTCCTCGTCCACGCCGAGTTCTTCCACTCCGAAGTCAATCAGCTCAAGCTCCAGTTCGTCCAGGTCCACATCGGGCTTCATTGTGATGGTGAAGCAGGCTTTCCTGTCGAACAGGAACTGCAGGCAGCCCTGTGTGCCGAGGGTGCCGCCGTGCTTGGTGAAGTACGAGCGGATGTTGGCTACGGTGCGCATGTGGTTGTCTGTAGCCGTCTCGATGAAGATGGCTATGCCGTGCGGACCGTATCCTTCGTAGTTGATTTCCTTGTAGCCTTCCGAACTCTTGTCGGTCGCTTTTTTGATGGCGCGGTCGATGTTCTCCTTAGGCATGTTCTCGCGTTTGCACTGCTGTATCAGCATGCGAAGGCGCGGGTTGCCGTCGGGGTCTGCTCCCCCTTCGCGGGCGGCAATGGTGATTTCTTTACCCAGTTTCGTGAAGGTGCGGGCCATGTGACCCCAGCGTTTCAGTTTGGTGGCTTTGCGGTATTCAAATGCTCTTCCCATAGTATTTGTTTTTTATGTTAGGTCTTATTATTTATATAAAGGTGTGCTCGCTAAAATTAGCGTGCAAAGTTACGAAAAAAAAATAACATACACAAATCTTTTTGCTCTTTTTGCGTATTTTGTTTTGTCATTTATTAATAATGAGTTTTTTTTTCTTTTGCTTGCTGTGTTTTGGCATTTTTTTTGTACCTTTGCATGCTGAATACTATGCAGAAACACCTTCTTATATGTCTTTTGGCGGCTTTCACGCTGGTTTGCAGTCACTTGGCTGCGCAGAATGCCACGTCCTCGCCCTCTTCCCGCTTCGGCTTCGGGGAGCTTAACGACAATATCCCGACGCAGTACCGCGCTCTGGGAGGTGTCTCTTCGGGCATGCGCACGGCTGTTATCAACCCCTCGCAGCCCGCTTCTTACACTGTCTGCGACAGCACTACTTTCATGTTCGACCTCGCAGGAAGTGTTATGTGGACCAACTACGGCGACAACAACGGACAGCGCAACCGCGCAAACGGAAACCTCGAATACATCACGCTCCAGTTCCCGATCTGGAAGCGCTACATCGCTTTCTCGGCAGGCATAATGCCTTATTCGTCTGTGGGTTACGATTTCTCGGTGGACGGAGCGGCCGGCGGGCACAAGTACATAGTCAGCTATCAGGGCGAAGGCGGCTTCTCGCAGGTCTATGCCGGATTGGGATTCAATATACTCAACTGGGTCGCTCTCGGCGGCAACTTCTATTACATGTTCGGCGATGCCACCAACACCACCTTGCTGGAGTTCGACGAGGCGGACATCACGGGGGCGGCGATGTTCAAGAACATGACGGTGGGCAATTTCCGCTTCCGCTACGGCGCGCAGCTCTTCCACACTTTCGCCAAAAAGCACGAAGTCGTGCTGGGCGCGGTATATGAGCACAAAAAGCGCATGAAAGGCGAGTACTTGCAGTACGAGCTCAGCACGCTCGACTCGCTTGCCGAAACCTCCGACGGCTTCCAGACCCCCGCATATTACAGTGTCGGAGCAAGTTACAGATACGACGACCGCCTGCTGGTCGCTTTCGACTACAGCTGCCACCAGTGGAGCTCGGCGCTCTATTTCGGCGAGAAGAACCAGTTTGCCGACCGCTCGCGCATCTCGCTGGGCGTTGAGTACAGGCACAACCCCCTCTCGCGCCATTATTCGGCACGCATGTTCTGGCGCGTGGGAGCGTCGCTCCTCTCCTCATATCTGCCTTACGCCTCGCAAAAAGACCTGGCAGTCTCGCTCGGTATAGGCCTGCCTTTCCGCACTACAGCCTCCATGCTCAATCTCACGGTCGAGTACAACCGCAGGCACCCAATGCCCGCCATGGTGGAGAACAACCTGAAGCTGACAATTGGCGTAGGAATAAGCGAGCACTGGTTCTTCAAGCGCCGCTTGTAGTCCGCTGTCTCGTACCGTCACACTACCGTATCAGTACCGTATCACGCCCTGTCGTTTAGCGCCGGCTGAGCGGAGAGGGACGGCTGAAAAAAGAACTAACGTACAAAAAACAAAATGCTATAATTATGAAAAAGACTTTATTGTATATCGCATTGGCGATTTCGATTCCCGCACTTGCATGTGCCAAGAAACCCAAAACTCCCAAACCCCAGGCCGAGCAGCAGACTGTGGTGGAAGAGGAGCCGGAGCCTGAACTCACGGAGGAGTGCCTGCGCAATATCTCCATTGTGCACGAAAACGTCAAGAACAAGCAGTTTGAGGACGCTTACGAGCAATGGATGCAGGTCTATACTACTTGCCCGCAGGCTAACAAGTCTATCTACACCGACGGCGCAAAAATAGTTGAATATCTGTACAATAAGACCACCGACCCCGCCGAAAAGGAGCGTCTTGCCAATCTCGCTGTGCAGATGTGCGACAAGCGAATCAAGTACATGGGCAACGACCCCAAGTACCCGCGCGCATACATCCTCGGCGAAAAGGGCTTGGCTTATTGCCAGTTCTTCGAGAACGACGAGGTGAAAGAGCCCGCTTACGAGTGGCTCAAGGAGTCGGTGAACGAACTTCAGACCAAGTCGAAACTCGATGTCCTCTTCGAGTTGGTCAAGGTCAGCTATAATCTTTACCGCTCCAACCCCGACAAATACGGCGAGCAGTTCATTGCCGACTACACGCAGGTGGGAGGCTTCCTGCAGCACCTCGCTACTGACCCCGCTTACAAAAACGCCTCTGCCGCCGCACAGCGCAAGGACGCTATTGACCAGCTCTTTGCCGCTTCCGGAGCAGCCGACTGCACAAAGCTCGACGAACTGTATGCCTCTTTTGTGAAAGAGAATTCGGGTGTGCTGGAGAACCTGATTAAGGTCATCAACCTCTACAAGCGTGTCAATTGCAATGAGTCGGAAGTCTATTTTGCCGCTTCCGAGGCTGCCCACAAACTGGAGCCGACCGAGGAGTCGGCGGTTGGCTGCGCCCGCATGTGCATGAAGAAAGAGGACTGGCACGGAGCCATCAGCTATTACAACGAGGCTCTCAACCTTATTGACGAGGACGATGACGACAAGAGTGACTACCTCTATAACATCGCCTACATCTATCACACTCTCAAAAGCTACAGTGACGCGCGCACCTATGCACGCCGCAGTCTTGAAGCCAACCCCAACCAGGGACGCTGCTACATGCTCATCGGCTTCTGCTATGCTGCTGCAAAGCCTTATTCTACTGACAACTACGGAGCAAAAGCCGGAATCCTGAACAAGACTGTTTTCTGGGCTGCTGTCGATCAGTTTGCCAAAGCAAAGCAGGTGGAGCCGGAGATAGCTGAGACCGCCAACAAGTATATCGCTGAATACAGCCGCTATTTCCCCACAAAAGAGGAGATGTTCGACCTGCCTAATGAATTTGGCGGCGGCTCGTTCATCGTCGGCGGCTGGATAAACGAGAGAACTGTCTGCCGTGCTGCCAAATAAGCATACTCATCTTGCTTGGACATACATCATTCTGCTCGGAGTGGTGTGTGTCCTTTTTATAGACTGCCGCCGTGAGAAAAGGCTGCATGCCGATGCTGTCACCGACCGCGCCTCTTTTCCCGTTCTTGACACCGACTCGGTCATCACTCTCATATCCGACTCTGGGATAACGCGTTATCGCATAGAGACCCCAAAATGGCAGATTTATGACAAGGCGGAGCCGTCCTACTGGCTGTTCCCTGATGGCATTCTGCTTGAGGAATTTTCGCTTTCGCTCACCATAGAAGCCTCTTTGAGAGCTGATTACGCCAAGTATATTGACAAGGAGGAGCGCTGGGAACTGAAGGGAAATGTTGATGCTCTGAACGAGAAGGGCGAGCGCTTCCAGACTGAGCAGCTCTTCTGGGACCAGAAAAAAGAGCGCGTCTGGTCCGACTCTGCCATCACCATCACGCGCGAGTCGTCCGTCATCTCCGGCATCGGCTTCGAGAGCAACCAGAACATGACCAACTATACCATCCTTCGTCCTACCGGCTGGTTCCCGCTGAAAGAGTAGTCTTGCAGGGGTATTGGCAGCCGGATAACCTAATAATAACCTAATAATAACCTAATAATAGCCTAATAATAACCTAATAAAACCTGCTGAAAAAGCATAATATTCACCTACTTAATTATATATTATCAAAATGTTACTCGAAAACAAGGTTGCGCTCATAACCGGAGCCGCACGCGGAATAGGAAAGGCTATAGCCTTGCAATTTGCAGCCGAGGGCTGCGACATAGCTTTCACCGACCTCGTCATCGACGAGCAGGCAACCGGCACACGCCGTGAAATAGAGGCTTACGGAGTGCTCTGCAACGCATATCAGGGCGATGCGTCCGACTTTGAGACGGCGCATGCCACTGTGGACAAGGTGCTTGCCGACTTCGGACACATCGACATACTTGTCAATAATGCCGGCATCACCAAAGACACGCTCCTCATGCGCATGACAGAGCAGCAGTGGGACGCGGTGCTCAATGTGAACCTGAAGTCTGCATTCAACTTCATGCACGCAGTGACCCCCGTCATGCTTCGCCAGCGCAGCGGCTCAATAGTGTCAATGTCCTCTATTGTAGGGCTTAACGGCAATGCGGGGCAGGCGAACTATGCCGCCTCAAAAGCAGGAATAATAGCGCTGACCAAGTCTGCCGCCAAAGAGTTGGGCGGCCGCGGCATCCGTGTGAACGCCATTGCTCCGGGCTTTATCCTGACTGACATGACAGCCGCTTTGCCAGAGGCCACTTTGCAGGAGTTTGTGAAACTGATTCCAATGCGCCGCGGCGGCACGCCTGAAGAGGTGGCCAAAGTTGCGCTCTTCCTCGCCTCCGACCTTGCTTCGTACATCAGCGGGCAGGTCATTCAGGTGAACGGAGCAATGGGGTGATAGACAGGCTTTTATAGCTAAAACACACAAATCCGCCCTGCAGCCAATGCACAGGGCGGATTTGTTTTGCTTTGTTCAGCCTTATTTCAGCCTTGCTTTGATGGCAGCGGACTCTGCCTCGTAGCCTGGCTTGTCAAGCAGGGCGAACATGTTCTTTTTGTATGCTTCAACGCCTGGCTGGTTGAACGGATTAACGTCTAACAGATAGCCGGATATGCCGCATGCGCGCTCGAAGAAGTAGATAAGTTCGCCGAGGTAGTACTCGTTGAGCATCGGCATTTCTATTTTCATGTTCGGCACTCCTCCGTCAATATGTGCGAGCATGGTGCCGAGTTCCGCCATCTTGTTCACTTCGTCCACATGCTTGCCAGCGAGGAAGTTAAGTCCGTCAAGGTTGGCCTCGTCGTGCGGGAACTCCACGTGGTGCTCCGGCTGTGCCACCGAAATGACGGTCTCTATCAGGTGGCGTTCTCCCTCCTGTATGTATTGGCCCATTGAGTGCAGGTCGGTGGTGAAGTCCACGCTTGCAGGGAACAGACCCTTGCCGTCCTTGCCTTCGCTCTCGCCGTAAAGCTGTTTCCACCACTCGCTGACATAGTGGAGTTTCGGGTGGAAGTTGGCGAGCATCTCCACTTTCTTGCCCTCTTTGCTGTAGAGTGCAAACCTCGCCGCCGCATATTGTGCAGCAGGGTTGTTCTCGAAGCTGCTCTTTGTGCCGCACAGTTCAGTCATTCTTTCCGCGCCGTCAATCAGCGCATTTATGTCCAGTCCTGCGCAGGCGATAGGGAGCAGTCCGACGGGGCTGAGCACTGAGAAACGTCCGCCGATGTTGTCCTCGATGACGAAGGTCTTGTAGCCTTCTTTGTTTGCCAGTGTGCGCAGTGCGCCTTTCTTGGCATCAGTTATGCAGACAATCAGCTCTTTGGCTGCCTCTTCGCCGGCCTGCTGCTCCAGCTGTGTCTTTAGCAGTCTGAAAGCAAGTGCAGGCTCTGTCGTGGTGCCCGATTTGGAGATGCAGATAATTCCGAACTTTTTGTCCTTCAGCAGGTTCTGCAGCTCGAATAGATAGTCTTCGCCTATGTTTTGTCCGGCATAGACGATGTACGGTTTTCTGCTTTCGAGCCACGCGAATGACGACTGTAGCGCGTCGATGACGGCTTTCGCCCCCAGATAAGAGCCCCCGATGCCTATGCAGACGATGATGTCGCAGCGGCTGCGGAGCAGGTCGGCTGTTGCCTGAATGTCGGATATTTGTGCGCGTATATCGCGGGGCAGGGTGGTCCAGCCGAGGAAGTCATTGCCTTTGCCGGTTCCGTTGTCAAGCATCTCCTGGCAGCGGCTCACAGCATCCTTGTAGCCGTTCAGCACGTCTTGTGCAACGGCGTTCTTGTATGAAAACTTAATGTCTTGCATGTTCTTGGTTTATTTTAGTTTCTTTGTAAGTTCTTGTATTACAAGTGTTGGCGACATGTGCTTGTACAAGATGTTGTACATCGCCTCCACAATCGGCAGCTCCACGTGCAGGCTCTTGTTGGCCTCGTGTATGCAGCGTGTGCCGTAGTAGCCTTCGGCTATCATCTGCATCTCCATCTGCGCCGCTTTAACCGAGTAGCCCATGCCCATCATTTGTCCGAACTGGCGGTTGCGCGAGAACTTGGAGTAAGAGGTGACGAGCACGTCGCCCAGATAGCCTGACGCATCGATGTTGATGGGCATGCTGCTGTTGGCGGCTACGAAGCGCTGTATTTCCTGCACGGCGTTGGAGATGAGTACAGCCTGGAAATTGTCGCCGTAGCGCAGGCTGTGGCACAGTCCGGCGGCAATGGCATAGATGTTCTTCATCACCGAGGAGTACTCCAGTCCGTTCACGTCCGAACTTGTCACTGTGTGCACATAGGGTGTGGACAGCAGTTCGGCCACCATCTTGGCGTTCTCCGGATTGCTGCTCCCTATGGTCAGGTAGCTGAGGTGCTCAAGTGCAATCTCCTCGGCGTGGCACGGTCCGGCAATCACGGCAAGCTGGTCTTCAGGCACATCGAAGCGGATGTGCAGGTAGTCGGTTATGGTGATGTTCTCGTCCGGAATCATTCCTTTCACGGCCGACACCAGTATCTTGCGGCGCATCGAGCGCTTGATTTTCTTTGTCACCTGCTTGACGTATGGCGAGGGGATGGCAACAACCAGCACATCCGAGTTCATTATCACCTCGTTGATGTCCGCCGAGAAGTGAATGCGGCTCACGTCAAAGGGCACTTGATAGAGATAATCAGGGTTTTTGCCGGTGTGCAGGAACTCGTCAATCGCCTCCTGACGGCGCATGAACCAGTTGATTTCCTGTTCGTTATGAAGTATAATCTTGGCGAGGGCGGTTGCCCAGCTTCCGCTGCCAAGCACGGCTACTCTGCAATGTTCCATTTCTTCGCCGCTTTTTTTATTGCACTTCCGGTTTCATGGTCGGGAACAGGAGCACCTCCTGTATTGTGGGCTGTCCGGTCATCAGGATAGCCAGACGGTCGATGCCGATGCCGATGCCCGAGGTGGGCGGCATACCGTATTCAAGCGCGCGCATGAAGTCGTGGTCGATTACCATTGCCTCGTCGTCGCCTTTGTCGGCAAGTTTCATCTGCTCCACGAAGCGGTTGTACTGGTCGATGGGGTCGTTCAGCTCCGAGTAGGCGTTTGCCAGCTCTTTGCCGTTCACCATCAGCTCGAAACGCTCGGTCAGTCCGGGCTTTGAGCGGTGCATCTTGGTCAGCGGCGACATCTCGACAGGGTAGTCGGTGATGAAAGTGGGCTGGATGAAAGTGCCTTCGCAGGTCTCGCCGAAAATCTCGTCGATGAGCTTGCCTCTGCCCATTTTCTCCGTGTCTTCAACGCCGAGTTTCTTGGCGGTTGCGCGCAGTTCGTCTTCGTTCATGGCGCTCACGTCATAGCCGGTCTTTTCCTTGATTGCATCCAGTATCGGGAGGCGGCGGTACGGGGCTTTGAAGTCCACTTCGTTGTCGCCGATTTTCACTTTCGTCGTGCCGTTCACGGATATGGCGATGCGCTCAAGCAGTTTCTCGGTGAACGACATCATCCAGTTGTAGTCCTTGTACTGCACATACAGCTCCATGCACGTGAATTCGGGGTTGTGGCTGCGGTCCATGCCCTCGTTGCGGAAGTTGCGCCCTATTTCATACACGCCCTCGAAGCCGCCTACAATCAGCCGCTTCAGGTAAAGCTCGGTGGCGATGCGCAGATACATGTCCACGTCCAGAGTGTTGTGGTGTGTGATGAACGGCCTGGCGCTTGCCCCGCCTGCAATCTGCTGGAGGATAGGCGTTTCCACCTCCGTATATCCGGCTTCGTCGAACACCTGGCGCATGGTGCGCAGTATGGTGGCGCGTTTGAGGAATGTCTCTTTTACGCCCTCGTTCACCACGAGGTCCACGTAGCGCTGTCTGTATCTCTGCTCGGGGTCGTTGAAGCCGTCGTATGCCACGCCGTCCTTGTATTTGACTATCGGCAGCGGGCGGAGGCTCTTGGCGAGCACGGTCAGTTTTTTGGCATGCACGCTTATTTCGCCCATTTGTGTGCGGAAAACAAAGCCCTCGATGCCGATAAAGTCGCCTATGTCAAGCAGTTTCTTGAACACCACGTTGTACATCTGGCGGAGCGCCTCCACTGGCAGATTGGCATTCGGGTCTCCTGCTGCGGGTTCCGGTTTCTCCGCATCTTCAGGCAGTTGTATATCGTCGCGGCTGACATACACCTGTATGCGCCCTTTTGAGTCCTGAATCTCGATGAAGGAGGCTTTGCCCATGATGCGCTTCGACATCAGACGGCCTGCAATGCGTACAGGCTTGCCGGTGTACCACTCCGCATCGGGGACGGGGCTGTTCTCGTCCTTGTCCACAAAAGCGGCTTTTATGTCTGCCGAATAGCCGGTTACAACATATTCGTCGGCGGGGTAGGGGTTGATGCCCATGTCGCGCATTGTCTGCAGACTTTGTCTGCGCACTTGTTCTTGTTCACTCAGTTCCATATCTTGTTTCTGTTTGTTTCGTTTTTTTGTGCCGGTGTTTTGTGCCGGCTGTTGTTGTCTTTTTTTTGGGGGGGGCGTTTTTTTGTGCCGGTGTTTGGGGCACAGGTTTTAGTCCTCCGTATTTTGGTCTGTTTTTCTCTGGGTCGTTGCCGAGTCGTTACGCTGTCGTCTCAATTTTTATTCAACCATTTTTCTTCTCCTCGGGAAATCTGTTTTCTCTATCGCGGAAATAACAAATTTGGCGCAAAGATACAACTTTTTTTTCATATCTCCAAATTTTGTTTCATTTTTCAGGAACAAAAATTACATAGGCCGTCTATGTGCTGCTTTGGCTTGCACGGCCGGAGAAAAAACACTATCTTTGCACAAAAATGTGATGGCATGCAGAAACAACAACCGCAAATAGCAGCTGCTACGCGTGCACTGCTGCTTGAATATGCGGCACAATATGAGACGCGTGAGTTCTTGGACGGCGACCCGTCGTGGTTCATGCACAGGGTGTCAGGTGCTGACAATCAGGAGGCTATGGCTTTTGTCGCCTCCACTTTGAGTTACGGCAGCCGCAAGCAGTTCATGCCCAAAATCGGCAGTATTCTCGAGCACTCGCAGGGGCAGGTGCATGACTGGGTGCGCGAAAAGCGGTACGCCGCCATGTTCAGGGCCGACGACACGCGCTCGTTTTACAGGCTCTACACATATCAGCAGTATGCCCGTTTCTTGGATGTTTACAGCGATTTGATGAGCGCATACGGGACTTTGGGCGGGTATGTACACTCTTGTGCCACAACGGGTTATGAGGCAGTGGAGGCAATCTGCAACTGGTTCTCGGGGCACGGCGTGAGTGTCATTGTGCCCAAAGACGCATCGTCGGCGTGCAAGCGTGTTTGTATGTTCTTGCGCTGGATGGTGCGCACCGGCTCGGCTGTTGATTTGGGGCTCTGGGACTTCATCGACAGGCGGACTCTTGTCATGCCGCTTGACACTCATGTCATGCAGCAGTCAGCCGCTCTGGGGCTGATTGCCTCGAAGTCAGCGTCAATGAGCACGGCAATGCAACTGACTGACACTCTGCGCGCCGTCTTTCCTGACGACCCGCTGAAAGGCGATTTCGCCTTATTCGGCTACGGGGTGAACCACGCTGATTAGCAGGACTTTATTCAAGATATTAAGGGCAAGTGTTCCGCTTGTCCCACGGTGATGACAGTGCAATAACATAATAATCACATAATAATCACATAATAATCACATACTAATCACGTACTAAATACAGTCTGAATAAGGTGTTATTTTATCTGCAAAGTGTTATTCGCGATATTCGATAAGACGGAGACGACGGCTGACACTGGCTTCTGTGTAAATGCGCATAGTGGCATCACGTCTGACTACATCCAAATCGCCCAAACGTAAAATCTGGGAGTCTCTTCCATGGAATATCAAGGTTTTGTCCGTCCAATTGCCATATTTGTCAAAATAATTATAGACAATCTCCAGATCTATCACTCCATGATTATACTGAAGTTCTTTTATAACCCGCCCTTCGGCTGAAAGGAAGTACAAGGTGTATGGGGCATCGTCATTATATTCCGCCTTGCGATAAAATGACCGCTGTGTCACGACCGAGTCGGTGTAATGGAATGTATGGCCGAATGAAAGCGTGTCGGGACGAAAAAAAGAACGATATTCAGTCAGCCGTCCCAGCGAGTCATAAGTGTATGCCTCTGTCAAGAATTCGTGGTTATCGCCCTGTGTCAAGTAATGGGCAACCAGTTTGTCGTCAGCATTGTATTCATACCTGTCCTGGATTAAAACGGCAGTCCCCTTCATGTGAACTTCCTGTAAACGAGTGCCGTTGGGGTTATAAGCGACAAACTCATGTACGTCCCCAAGCACCTTGCGCCTGCTGTCAAGTTGCACGCCGTGAAAGACATACGGCGAACTCTCCGTCGGCTCCCAGACCTGCAGATATTCTGTCAAGTGATTGTTATAGCGGCCATTCTCAATGAGTATGCCCGCAGAGTCATAAATATTCTCCTCATAACTCTGTTTTTTCAGGCATCTGTCCAAAAGTTTCGCTCCGTCCTTTTTGCAGAGATCCCCTTTTACACTCACTTCATATACGTGCTTGACAGGACCGTTAAGAATCTCGTTTTCAAGAGGATTCGGGTCGAAAGCAAGAAGTTGTGAGACACACAACATATTCAAGACACCGAGTAATAGAAAAGACCTGTTCATGGTTCTTGTGTTTTTAGGAGTTATTTGTTGTTTTCAGTCGCAGAGGGAGAAGAGGTCGTCGCGGGGATTGACGAGCATGACGGGGACCTGGCTGCGGCGGATGGCTCGGCGCTCAGGAGGGCCGAAAAGAATGTCGTCAAGACCATAGTCGCGGCTGGCTGTGAGCAGGAGCAACTGATGCCCGAAATCGGATTGGCGCTCTACACATTCGTCAACAAGACGGAAGCTGTTCTTGCGCGCTTCAAGGACCTCGAAAGCGATGTCTCCGCCTGTTTTTTCGCTGACAGAGCGGATGTGCGTGATGATGCGGTTGGTGTTGTTGCGCGCGTGCGAACCATAATCAGCGGCGGGGAGAAGCAGTATTCGCGCGCCCGTCTTGCGTGCGAGGTAAGTGCAAATTTCCGCTTTATAGACTTCTTCCTCCAGCATGGTGACGGGCACCAGAATGCGGTTGAGGCTGAGTATGTCGCGCATGGTGTTGGTGATGAAAATATACGGCCGTCGCTCTTCGCGGCATTGGTCAAGCGCGTGCTGCACGGCGCGGCGGTCGTTGTTGCAGCGGATAAGAAGAAGGTCGTCGTTGTTGTCCCAAATCATGGTAATTGATAATTGGCAGTTGATAATTGATATTGCAATGCTGCTGCATTAACCGCAGGCTGGCGGTGTTTGACCGCAGGCTGGAAGCCTGCGTACCCGGTGATAATTGATAAGTCAGAGGGGCGCTGTCCGGCGGTTGAGTTCTTCGATGTAAGCTGTCAATTCGTCGCGCCCGATGCCTTTCTCAGATGATGTGAGAAAGATGGGGGGCAGCTCCTCCCATGTCTCAAGCAGCGTTTGCTTGTAAGCCGCGATGTTTTCGGCGAGCCTCACTTTGCCGAGTTTGTCGGTCTTGGTGAAGACGATGGAGAAGGGGACTTCGTTCTCGCCCAGCCACTGCATGAACTCGAGGTCGATGGTCTGCGGTTTCAGGCGGCAGTCGATGAGCACGAAAAGCGAGACAAGCGGTTCACGGAGCAGGCAATAGCGCTCAATCATAGTTTTGAGCTGCTGTCTCTGCTTCTGCCCCGCCTGGGCAAATCCGTAGCCAGGGAGGTCAACAAGATGCCACGAGCTGTTGATGAGGAAATGGTTGATAAGCAGCGTCTTGCCCGGCTTCTGGCTTGTTTTGGCGAGATGCGGTGTGCGGCAAAGCATGTTGATGAGCGACGACTTGCCGACGTTGCTTCTGCCGATGAAAGCATATTCGGGCAGAGTGCTTTTGGGGCACATAGAGACATCGGGCGACGATATGACAAAAGCTGCGGTGTTAATCATGTTGAGTGAGTGTTAGTGAGTTGCGCTGTTGGCGGGCTTAGCCTTTTCGCGTTGCGCCCAGAAAAAGAAGAGGACGAGGAGCGCAAGAGTGGTGACGGCGGCAATGAGATATGCGAGCCAGCTGAGTCCCAAAGAGGCGAAGCGGAAGCCTTCGGGGGCTATGAATATGTAACTTACGCTGACCATGGTCATAAAGAGCGCAGGCACAAGCGGCACGAGCCAGCCGTATCTGAACTTGCTTTTGTCATGCGCCGACTGGCGGAAGAGGAAGACGGTGCCCGCCCACAAAGTGAAGACCGCCAGCGTCTGGTTGGTCCACGAGAAATAGCGCCAAACGACATTGAAATCAACGAAAATCATGCCAAAGACACATGCAAAGAGCGGCAGTGCGATAGAGACGCGGTTGAAGACAGGCTTCTGGTCAAGGTGCATGAAATCAGCCACGATGAGCCTTGCGGAGCGCAGGGCAGTGTCGCCGCTGGTGATGGGAGCGGCAATGACCCCGATGATGGCGAGCAGTCCGCCCACCGTTCCGAGCCATGAGCGGCTGACGCGGTCAACCACCAGAGCTGCAATGTTTTCGCCCGGATGCTGCGCGGCAAACGCCTGCAGTCCGTCGATGCCGTACAGCCCCTTTTCGGGGTCGGCGAAGAATGTTCCGGCCGCCGCCGCCCAGATGAGTGCCAGAATGCCCTCAGCGACCATAGCTCCGTAGAAGATGATGCGGCCCTGGCGCTCGTTGGTGATGCAGCGTGCCATGAGCGGTGACTGCGTGCCGTGGAAGCCGCTGATGGCTCCGCAGGCAATGCTGACAAACATCATCGGGAACAAGGGCAGTCCGTCGGTGCGCCTGTTGGCCAGACCGTCGGTCAGTTCGGGCATTTCAGCCGCATGCCAGCCCAGCATGACCACCATAATGCCAATCCCCATGAAGAGGAGCACCCCGCCGAAGATGGGGTAGAACCGCCCGATAAGTTTGTCCACCGGCAGCAGCGTGGCAAGCATGTAATAGCCGAAGATGATGAGCACCCAGACAATGGGTATTGCGCCTGAGCCGAAGGCCATTGACGGCAAGGCATGCAGGCCCTGCAAGAGAGTAGCCGGTCCGCTCAAGAACGTGGTTGTCAGCAGGACAAGCAGCACAAGGGAGAGAATGCGCATGAACATCCTGATGCCGTTTCCGAGCTCTTCGCCGATGATGCCAGGCAGCGAAACTCCTCCTTTTCTGACCGAGAGCATGCCGCTTAAATAGTCGTGCACACCGCCTGCGAAAATGGTGCCGAGCACAATCCAAAGAAATGCCGCAGGGCCGAAGAAGATGCCCATAATGGCACCAAAGATAGGTCCGAGTCCCGCGATGTTGAGGAACTGCACAAGGAAAATGCGCCACGGACTCATCGGCACAAAGTCCACGCCGTCGTTTTTGGTGACTGCCGGAGTCGCCCTGTCAGGGTCGATGCCAAAGACTTTTTCAACGAATGTGCCGTAAAGAAGATACCCGAGCACAAGTGCGATAAGTGAGATGATGAATGTTATCATAGTCTGTAAATCATTTGTTTGTCGGTAAATTAAGTTTGCGGAGCAGTTCCTGAGTGAGGGCGAGGAGAGTCTGCTTTCCGTCGTTGCAGATGACGAAGCCGGCGGCTTTGCAGCGTTCTTCATCGCTCATCTGTGTTTTCATTCGCGCGCGCACCTGTTCCTCACTTACATTGTCGCGCTGCATGACGCGGCTGATGCGCACTTCAGTTGGGGCCGTGACAACAACAATGGTGTCGCAGAGTTTGTCAAATCCGCTTTCAAACAAGATGGCACATTCGACAAACAGCACATTGTCAGTGCGTTGCCTGACGGCACGCGCCACAGCCGGATGCACAGCCTTGTTCACTTTTTCGCGCAGCGAGTTGTCGGCAAAGATGCGTTTAGCGGCAAGGTCGCGCCTGTAAACAGCCCCGTCGTAAATATCATTGCCGAGCAGAGCTTTCATTTTTTTTCTCAGTTCAGGGTCTTCGACAATGAGGCGTTTGGCCTCCGTGTCAGTGTCAAAAACGGGGTACCCTTGTCCGGCTATCTGCCGTGCTATAGCCGATTTGCCGCTTCCTATGCCTCCTGTCAGTCCGATAATCATGTTTTTCAGAATTGGAAGTAGATAAAAGGTTGAGACTCAGCGGTGACGAACTGGTAGAAGACCACAATGGCCGCGACGGTGCAAAGGAGCATCGCCCACATCGGGAGCATGGCGAACCGGAGCCTGTACCACTGTTTGAACTTGGCAGGGAGCCAATGTATGAGCATGCCCAGCACAAAGAGCAGCGCTACAGTTCTGTACTCCCACAAGAAGGGGATAATGATGCTGTTGTTCCACGCTCCGCCAATCTGCGTGACCATGTTTCTTGCAGTCTCCCATGCGACCTGATTGGCCGTAGCGGGGTCGAGGTTGGAGCCGGAGCGGAAGAAGAGGCGCGTGAAAGTGATGAAGGTGAAAGTCTGCGCCACCGCCCAGACTTTGCCTGCCGCCGCAGAGACGCTGCCTGCTTTTACTGGCAGCAGTTGCCATATATACCTGACCGCCGTGCCGCACCACAGCACACAGCCCCAGACAGCGAAAAGATTGAGTACCGGCAGCGGGTGAAAATGCCTTGCGAGCAGCAGCCCTCCGGCTCCCATTGTCATCAGGAGCATGCGCAGATGTCCGCCCGTAATGCGCCACAACTTGTTCACAATCATGCCAATCCCGTTCAGCCCTCCCCAGATAAGGAAGTTCCAGCTCGCCCCGTGCCACAGTCCTCCGAGCAACATTGTGATGAACGAGTTGAGGTTTGCGAACATGAGTTTTCTGTGCGACGGCACAAACTTCGCAACAAGAGCCACCACCGCGGCGATGGTGAGCAGGACAACAGCCGTAATCCAGGAACCGCTCAGCAGAGTGCCCGCCACGGCGAAAAATGCAATCCAGAACCATGTGCCGAAAGTGGCGTTCCTGTTGCCGCCGAGGGGAATATAAAGATAGGTTTTCAGCCATCGCGAGAGCGATATATGCCACCTGCGCCAGAACTCCTGCGGATTCTGCGACTTGTATGGAGAGTCGAAGTTGCGCGGCAGATAGAAGCCCATGAGCATGGCAACGCCGATGGCTATGTCCGTATAGCCTGAGAAGTCGGCATACACTTGCAGCGAATAAGCAAAGAGGGCAAAGAGGTTCTCAAAGCCGGAGAAGAGCAGGGGATTCTCGAAGACACGGTCGATGAGGTGCGTGGCGAGATAGTCGCTGAGGATAATCTTTTTCCCGAGTCCGTTGATAATCCAGAACACCGCCAGCCCGAACATCCGTCTGCTGAGGCAGAAAGGCTTGTAAAGCTGCGGGACGAACTCTGATGCGCGGACAATAGGCCCCGCCACCAACTGCGGGAAGAAGGATACGTAAAAGCCGAAGTCGAATATGTTTTTCACGGGTTTGATACGCCCGCAGAAGACATCCGCCGTGTAAGAGATAACCTGGAAGATGTAAAAACTAATGCCGACCGGCAGGATGATTTTCTCGGTGATAGTGAGGCTGGTGCCCAGTATCCGGTTAAGCGCGTCAGCCCCGAAATAGGCGTATTTGAAGTATGCCAGAATGCCGAGGTCGAGGCAGACACCGGCAACGAGGAGTGCTTTTTTCAGGATAAGCCGGCCGCGGTTGTGCGCGGCGTAAATGCCCTGCGCCAGCAGCCAGTCGCTGAGTGTGACAAAGAGCAGTATGCCGAGAAAAAGTCCGCTGGTCTTGTAGTAGAAGAACCAGCTGACGAGCATGAGATAGACGTTGCGCAGGTGAAGGCGCCTGCCGGACCGGCGCGATGCTTTGCCGCCGACCTCAGTAATGACGGCGAACAGCACATATACAATAGCCAGAAAGACCCAGAAATAGAGTTGTGTGAACAGCAGCGGGCTGTTGCTGTCGAAAGCGAATATGTGTTTCAGCAGCTCCACTTAGTATTGCTCTGGTTCTGTTTCTGTTTCACTTTCAGTTTATTCTTCCTCTTCAACTTCCGGTTCAGCCTCTTTCTGCAGTTTTTCCAGATATTCCTGACGACCGTCCAGCAGCCATTTAGTCAGCATTTCTCCGGCGAAGTCGGCACCTTTTCTGGTGAAGTGCACACCGTCGCTGCCTGCCAGCCCCTTGCTAATCCAGTTTTTCATGCCGCCTTTGCCGCCCATAGCCCCGAACAGGCTCCAGTAGGCGGCTCCTTCTTCGACAGCCATCTGCAGCAGTGCCGTATCCATGTCAGGCAGGAGAGAGTAGGAGGTCTTGAGTCCGTTTCTGGTGGTGAGCATGTCGCTCGGGCCGATAAAGAGCAAATCCGCTTCAGGGGCGCACCTCCTTATATATTTTATCTGCCGGCGGATTTTTTCCACATAAGCGGCAATATCTTTCCGGGAGTGTGTGTAGGGCATTACGTTTCCACCGAACTGCATGATAATCAGGCGTGTGTTGCTTTTTTTGTAGTAGTGCGCGAGCATTTTTCTGTCAATGCCTGTGAATATTGTTCCTGCACAGCCGCGCATCGGAATGTTGTCAACCATGACCCCCGTCTCTGTTTCAAGCGAGAGTCCGTAGATGTCGCCTTTTCTTTTCAGCTCCAGCGTATATGACATTGCGCTGTCGGGCAGAGTGATAGTGCTGTCGGTCTCTCCGTAAACCACTATCCGCGTGAAAGGTCTTGTAGTTCCGGTTCTGCTTTGTGTGAGTCCGACAGTCACTTTTTCGCTGTCTTTGCAGAGGTTGTTGTCCATCAGAGCGACTTGTGCCATAGGACCGTAAATCCTGTTGTCGCGTCTGCGTCCTTTAGGCCCGTATGCCAGATAGCGCTTGGGGCCTTGCTGTGCTGTTTGCTTTACTCCGTTGATAGTCAGTGTCTGAGTGATGGTGCGCATGCTTATTGTCTGGTGGAGGGGCACGAGTCCCACTCCGCCACCTCCGCATATCTGCTGCAGCCCCTGGCGCAGGTTCATGGTTATGCGGTCGCCTTCGGTCTGCGAGTCTCCGTAATGCACGACCCTGACAGCCGCCGTATCGGTGCCAGCCAATGCTGCATAGAAGCGCTCAAGCATAACGCGCGTGTCAGCCAGTTGCGTGCTGTCGGCAGTGGCTGTTGCGGGGGGAGTCACGGTTGTGTCCTTTTCTGCTGCTTCCGCATCAGCGGCCTTGACGGCAGGTGTTTCTGCCACTGCCGCTACGCTGTCATTTCCTGTTCCGGCGTGTGGAAGGGCGTCTGTTGCAATAGTTTCCGGTGCCGGCTCATAGCATGTTGTGTCAGCAGCGACAGTGTCCGGCCACTGAACAACGTCCGAATCCTGCTGCAGAACTTCCTGCAGCGGAGGCATATTGATTTCAGTTGAACCAATCTTCACTCCTTTGCGGGGGAAGAAGTAGCATACTGCCGCCAGAGCAGCGAGCGTAATCAGAATAAAGATTGCAATTTGTTTTGGTTTCATTTTTTCCAAAGTGCGGGGGTAAAGAGAAGTAAAACCGTGAATATCTCCAAACGTCCGATGAGCATCACAAGCGTCATTATCCATTTTGCAGTTGTCGGAAAATCGGCGTAAGTACCTGTAGGTCCGTAACTTCCGATGCTTATTCCTACATTTCCGATAGCACTGACGGTGGTGCCTATTGCCTCATCGAAGCCGAGTCCGCAGGCGCAGAAAGCGATGACGGTTACAATAATGACCATCACGTATATGATCATGAACGCGACCACGTTGTTGATGGTCTGCGACGGGACGGGTTTGCCGTTCAGTTTCACGGGAATAATGGCATTGGGATGTATGCGGCGCATGAATTCGGCGTGGCTGTTCTTGAAGATAATGGCAAGGCGCACCCATTTGATACCGCCTGAAGTGCTGCCCGAACTGGCACCTGTGAACATCAGGAAGAACAGCATAACCCACAGAACCACACGCCATTCCATATAGTCGGTCACTGCATATCCGGTTGATGTAACCGCAGCTGTCACCATGAAGAACCCGTGCCTGAAAGACTCTTCGAAGGCAGCTAACGACCATCTGCTCCCGAAGATGAACAGTCCTGCCGAAATCAGAACCGTGAAGATGCCCACAACTGCCAGATACCAGTGTGTCTCCTCGTCGTGAATCAGACGTTGCGGCTTGCGCAAAAGAGTCAGAATAAGCAGCGAGAAGTTGATACCCGAAAGCAGCATGAAGACTGCCACAACATATTGTATTGCAGGCGAATAGTCCATCAGGCTCATGTTCTTTGTTGAGAAGCCGCCAGTGGCTATTGTGGACATGGAGTGGCACACAGAGTCAAAAGGCTCCATGCCGCACAGCCACAGCAGACCGATTTCTGCCGCTGTAAGGAGCACATACACAGCCCACATGAGTTTGGCAGTGTCTGCTATGCGCGGGGATATTTTTTCGTAACTCACTCCTGTCACTTCCGCGGCATACAACTGCATGCCGCCCAGTCCGAACATAGGGAGAATAGCAACACAGAGCACTATAATTCCCAGTCCGCCAAGCCATTGCGTTATTGCGCGCCAGATGAGTATGCCGTGTGTCATGCTTTCCACGTCGCGTATGACGGTGGCACCTGTGGTTGTGAACCCGGCCATGGTCTCAAAGAAAGCATCGGTCAGGCTGTCCACCGCTCCTGACAGATAAAAAGGCAGCATGCCGAACAGCGAGAATACCAGCCACACGAGCGCAACTATCAGATAACCTTCGCGTTCACCGGTCCGCTTTGGAGCCCGATGCCCCAACCGCAGACCTGCAAAACCGGCGAGCATAGTCAGCAGATTGCTTATCGCAAAAGCCTCGGTATCAGGCTCTTCGTACAAAAAGCTCACCAGCGTTGCTATGCACATGAACATAGCCTCGATGAGCAGAAGTGCGCCCAAGGTCCTGAATACCAGTTTTTTGTTGAATGCTCTTGTCATTTGAAGTAATGTTCCAATTCTCTTATCTGGTGGCTCTTGCACAGCACTATCACCTGGTCGTCAGGCAGTATCTGTGTTTCCCCGTTTACCAGCAGCCCTTCGCCAGCGCGCACCAGACCTCCTATAGACACTTCATCAGGCAGGTTGATATTTTTTATTTTGCCTCGTGTTATGCGGCTGCCTTCAGTGGCTATCAGTTCCACAATCTCGGCATCGGCACTTGTCAAGTTCCTGACATTCAGCACACTTGCGTTAAGCAGCATCTGGTAGATGTAGCTGACGGTTATGTTTTTCTTGTTCAGCACCGTGCCTATGTCAAGACCTTCGGCCATGGATATGTAGTCGATGTTCTCTACGTCTGCAATGGTTTTCCCCACGCCGAAGCGTTTGGCGGCGAGGCACGCGAAGATGTTGGCTTCGCTTTGTTTGGTAACTGCCACAAAAGCGTCCATGTCCTGAATGTCTTCATCGCGAAGTTCGTCCATTGACGAGCCGTCAGCATGTATGACCAGTGCATTCCCCACTTTCTCGCTCAGCTTCTGGCAGAGTTCGAGGTCTTTTTCCAGTATTCTTATTTCGAGGTCGTCCGGCAGGTTCTGCACAGCTTTCTGGGCAATTCGTGTGCCTCCGTAGAACATGACGCGGCGTATGTCGCGTTTGGGTTTGCCGAGTTGCTCCCGCAGAAACTCCATGTTGTCTTTTGTGCAGATGGCATAGACCATGTCGTCTTCGCGGACTTCGTCGTTGCCGTGGGGGAAGATAGTCTCGTTCTCCCTCTTAATGAGCACTATGCGGAAGCGTCCGTGGTCATAGAAGCCTGACATGAAGGGCTGCCCGAGTACTGCCGCGCCTTTTCTGACCTTCACCACGCACAACTCCAGTGCACCTTTGCAGAGGCTGATATGGTAGCGCATCCAGTTGGTGCGGAGCGACTCTTCTATTTCGTGGGCTGCAAGGACCTCGGGATAAATGAGGTGGTTCAGGCCCATGCTTTCCAGGAATTTCTTGTTCTCGGGGAGCAGGTACTCGTAGTTGTCAATGCGGGCGAGTGTCTTTTTTGCCCCCAACTGATTGGCAATCAGGCAGGAGGTCATGTTCTCTGCCTCGTTTGGCGTTACGGCGATGAAGAGGTCCGCATCTTTTACGCCGATGTCGCGAAGGTCGTGTATAGACGTAGGACAGCCTACGCGTGTTATAAGGTCGTAGTTGGCTTCAAGGTCTCCGAGGTTCTCTGCGTTTTCGTCCAGCAGACTGATGTCCATATTTTCCCGCGACAGGAGTTTGGCAAGGTGTTGGCCTACATCTCCTGCGCCCGCAACAATGATTCGCATATTCCTTGTTTGTCTAAATGTAGCATTTTGTATAGTTCTTCCGTGCTTCCGTGCTCGACGAAGCGGTCGTCCACACCGAGCCTTATTATTTTCGGGCGGTGAGTTTTGTCGGCGTAGTATTCGGCTACAGCCGAGCCCAATCCGCCGTCTCTCATGCCGTCCTCCAGGGTGACAATAGTTTCATATTTTGCGCCTGCCTCATCCAGCAGTGCCGTGTCCAAAGGTTTGAGCCAGCGCATGTTGTAGTGCCCTATTTTGGCAGCGCCTTGTGCTTGGGCCAATTCGATAGCCTTTTCCGCCGTGTTGCCGATGGCCCCTATGCTCATTACCAGCACTTTATCCCCTTCGCGCAGGCGCACTCCCTTGCCGTATTCCACAGGCGGAAGCGGCATGCAGTCGGGTGTCCGTCCGCGAGGATAGCGAATGGCGAAAGGTCCTTCGGAGTGTGCGGCCAGCTCCATCATCTCCCGCAGGTCTTCTGCATTCATGGGAGCGCAGATGTTCATGTTGGGCACGGGCCGCAGGAAAGCCATGTCAAGCAGGCCGTGGTGCGTGGCACCATCGTTTCCGACGATGCCGGCTCTGTCGATGCACAGCACCACGTGCAGACCTTGCAGTGCAGTGTCGTGAATGACATTGTCGTAGGCGCGTTGCAGGAAGGACGAATACTCGTTGCAGAAGGGGATAAGCCCCTCTTTTGCCATTCCTGCGCTGAAGGTCACGGCATGCCCCTCGGCTATGCCGACATCAAACACGCGTTCCGGCAGTTCTTTCTGCATTATGTTCATCGAGCATCCGCTCGGCATGGCAGGAGTAACGCCCACTATGCGCTTGTCTTTTTTTGCCAGCTCCAGCAGTTTGGCACTGAAGACCTCCTGCCACAACGGGAGACCGCTGTTCGCGCTTCCTCCCGCCGCGCGTTCGCCGTTGTCAGGATTGAACTCGCCCGGGGCGTGCCATGTAGTCTGGTCGTCTTCGGCGGGTTTGTAGCCCTTGCCTTTCTTGGTGACTATGTGGAGCACTTTCGGGCCTTTGTAGTTCTTTATCTCGTCCAGTATTCTCACCAGCTCGAGCACGTTATGACCGTCTGTCGGGCCGAAATACCTTATTTCCAGTCCCTGGAAGATGTTGTTCGGCTGATGCGTCAGCGTGACTTTAAGGCTGTTGCTCAGGCTTCTGAGCATGCCTGTTTTGCTTTCGGTGAGGAGGTGGTGCCGTTGGAGCCAGCGGTAGGTGTTCCAGCGCCAGCGGTTGTATTTCTGGCTGGTAGTGAGGTTCACCAGATATTGTGTGAAGCCGCCGTGCAGAGGGTCGATGGCCATGTTGTTGTCGTTGAGCACTATGAGCAGGTTGTTCTTGTCCATCGACGTGTTGTTCAGTCCCTCGAAGGCCAAGCCGCCGGTCATTGCGCCGTCGCCTATTACTGCCACTACTTTTCTGTCTTTCCCCAGCATCTCCGAGGCCACCTCTATGCCCAGTGCGGCGGATATGCTGTTTGATGCATGTCCGGAGACGAAGGCATCATATTCGCTCTCTTTTGGAGTGGGGAAGGGGGCGAGACCGCCGAACTGGCGGTTGGTGTGGAAGCGCTCGCGCCTGCCTGTAAGTATTTTGTGGGCGTAAGCCTGGTGCCCCACGTCCCACACAATCCTGTCTTCCGGTGTGTCGAACACATAGTGCAGAGCCACAGTCAGTTCTATAGCTCCGAGCGACGAGGCCAGGTGGCCAGGGTTATGGCTCAGTTCCTGTATTATGAAGTCGCGCAGCTCCTCGCATACAGCAGGCAAAGCCTCCGGCGGAAGCTGTTTCAGGTCGGTTGGGTTGTCAATATGTTCCAGATACCTGTATTCCATATCCTTTTCTTCGCATTGCTGCCTTATGTCTATTTTTGCGTGGCCCCTTCGGGCTTGTATGCAACCTTCTTACAGCCCTTTTGCAGGGTCGCCACAAAAACAGCCCGCAAAGTTACGGTTTTTTTCCCGTCCGCACAAATTTATTTCAATAAAAATTTTGCTCCGCCGTTTTCCCGCCTCTGTTTCCGCCTCAGTTATCTTCTTTGTCCTTAAAGCGGCGCTTATTTGTTCTGCAAGGCCTCAAGTATGGCGATTGCCTTTTCCGGCAGTCTGCCTGATGGCATCGGGCCGATGTTGAGCAGCAGGTTGGCACCTTTGGCATTTGCCGCCTCCAGGAGTGCGCGAATCTCTCCGACCGACTTGTAGCTCGTGTCGGTGAGGCTGTATCCCCATGTGCGGTTCATAGTCTGGCATGTCTCCAGAGGCAGTTGTTCGCTGACCTCCATATTGCCTGTTATGTAGCCGGCTTTGTTTTCTCCTGGAACGTCCCTCTCGAAGCACTGTATGTCCTCTCCCTCCTTTGCCGTCTGGTGGTGGTTGTTGGCTATCAGGCAAGCGGGCTGCAGTGTGTGGATATGGGCGTACAGCTCCTGCAGCCGCCAGTCGAAATCAGGTTTCTGGTTCCACAGTCCGTCCATCCATATACAGCCAATCTCGCCGTAATTGGTCAGCAGTTCGGTCAGCTGCGCCTTCATAAACTCGAAATAGTGGTCGTAGTCGCCCTTGGCGGGGTCTTTGCCGTTGTCAAGTCCGGTGCGCTCGCCCATAGGGTAATCCTCTCTGTACCAGTCCACTAAAGAGTAGTACAAATGCAGTTTCAGCCCCTCTTTGCGGCAGGCGACGGCGAGTTCGCGCACCACATCGCGTTTGAAGGGTGTGGCATCGACGATGTTATATGGCGTCTGCTTGGTGGCGAACATAGAGAAGCCGTCGTGGTGGCGGGCTGTGAAACAGATGTATTTGGCCCCCGCCCGCTTGAAGAGCTTCACCCACTCGCGTGCGTTGAAGCGAGCGGGATAGAAGCCTTCCGCAAGTTTGGCATACTCTTCGCGGTTCACTTTGTCGTTGTTCATCATCCACTCTCCGCGTCCCGCCATCGAATAGATGCCCCAGTGGAGGAAGATACCGAAGCCCGCTTCGCGGAAAGCCTGCCGAGCAGCCAGATTGGAGGCAGAAGGGACATAACGGGCAACTGTGTTACGGCTGTTGATGCTGTCTGTGACAGTCTGTCCGGCGACAAGCGTTGCCGGCAACAGAAACAGCACGGCAAGGGAGAAGAAGCGGAGATGTTTCATAAAATAATGACATATATGTAGTGTGCTGCAAAAGTACTGCTTTTTTATGATATTCGCAAATGATTTATGTATATTTGTACTGTTTTTTGCAAATACTCCGTAGTAATTACCGGCTTGTTCTCACGGCGGTGTCGGCTGAATCACCTACTAATCACCTACTAATCACATACTAATCACCTACTAAATACTAATGTCACACTGCTGCAGAACTGCTGCGGGGGTAGTGAAGAGATGTTGGGGAGGAGTGGAGAGATGTTGTGAGGGGGGTGGAGAGATGTTGTGAGGGGAGTGGAGAGATGTTGTGAAGGGAGTGGAGAGTTGTTGTGAGGGGAGTGGAGAGTTGTTGTTAGGAGAGTGGAGAGGTTGTTGCAGGGGGGGAAGAGGCTGTTGCAGGGTAGTGGAGAGGCTGTTGCGGTGGAATGGAGAGATGTTGTGAGGGGAGTGGAGAGATGTTGCAGGGGGGGTGAAGAGGCTGTTGCGGTGGAGTGAAGAGGATGTTGCGGGGGAGTGGAGAGATGTTGTGAGGGGAGTGAAGAGATGTTGTGAGGGGAGTGGAGAGATGTTGTGAGGGGAGTGTAAAATTGCTGTAGTTGTAGTGTAAAAAGCTGTGAGGGGAGTGTGAAACTGCGGTCAGGGGGAGTGCAAGACTGCGGCAAGCCGGCATGAGAGAGAAGCGGTGTAAAAAACGGGGTGGAGCGGTGTAAAAAAGGGTGAGTAACGGTGTAAAAAAGGGGATGGAGCGGTGTAAAAAAGGGGGAGTAACGGTGTAAAAAAGGGGGTGGAGCGGTGTAAAAAAGGGGGAGTAACGGTGTAAAAAAGGGGGTGGAGCGATGTAAAAAAAGGGGAGTAACGGTGTAAAAAGGGGGGTAGCGGTGTAAGAGAAGGGGGGGATATAACAACAAGCGGCCCGCATGACGGCAGGCCTCTTGTAAGAGTTGATGTAGCTGCGGTCAGTCGGCACCGCCGCCAAGAGCGATGTAGAGCGCGATGAGCGCCTGCGAGCCGTTGTAGAGGTTGGTCGCCTCGTTGAGCTGTGCAGAGAGGAGTGTCTCCTGCGCTGTCAGCACCTCCAGATAGTTGGCTTTGCCCACGTCCATGAGCTCGTGCGTGCCAGTGTAGGCCGCTTGCAGCACCTCAATCTGGCGCTTGTAGTACACGTCTTTTTCCTTCGCCACCTGGCAGTCAGCCAGCGCTTCATTGACTTCGTTGCCGGCATTGATGACGGTCTGCACATAGCGGTTCTGCATGTCCTCCTGGGCAAGTTTGCTAATCTTGAGATTAGCCACCAGTTTGCCTTGCGCGAAGATGGGCTGTGTGAGCGAGGCAAGTGCATTGAGCAGCAGCGCCCCCGGATTGACAACCGCCCCTCCGGCACTATTGGCCCAGCCAAGCAGGCCTTGCAGGGAAATCCTGGGATAGAAAGCGGCACGCGCTCCCTGCGTGTTGTAGAACGCCTCCGCCAGTGCTTGGTCGGCCATGCGGATGTCAGGGCGGCGGGAAATCAGTTCGGCAGGCACGCCTGTGCTGACGCTTTGTGGCAACTCGAAAGCCTCCCACGCCGTGCGCTCGATAGCCTGCGGGGACAAGAGAAGCAGGCGGCAGAGCGAGTTCTCCACCGAGCGGATACGGCGGCGCACATCCACCATCTGCGCCTTGACATTGAGGTAGGAGTTCTCCATCTGATTGACGGAGGTGGAGTAGGCTTTGCCGTTCTCCCACAGCGCGCGCTGCGTCTCAAGCGACACGTTCCAGAGGCTGTCGGTGTGGGTGAGAATCTCCATCTGCTTGTCGAGCAACTGCAGCATGAAGTACTGCTGTGCGACAGCGGAGACGAGGTTGGCCTGCACCACCTGCCGGCGTGCCTCCGCCTGCCAGAGGACAGCCTGCGCCTTGCGCATGTGGTTGGTATTGACGGCGAAGAAGTCAAGGTCCCAGTTCATCTGCAGAGGCAGGCTGTAGGTCCATGAAGCGGCGGAGTTGTTGAAACTGCCCACACCCGCCGATGGGGCGAAGGTGAAGGATGGCAGATAGCCCAACTTGGCGGCCTTGAGCGAAGCCTGCGACTGCTCGACGGCAATGCGTGCGGCCCGCATGTCGGTGTTGCGCACGAGTGCCGTGTCAATGAGGTTCTGCAGGAGCGGGTCGGCAAACACCTCGCGCCACGAGAGCCTGGCGACAGAGCTCTCCTCCGCCGCAGCGGTGACATCTCCGGTGGTGCCGTAGAGGTCGGACGGAGCGTCGGTGCGGGACTGGTACTTGTTGTAGATACCGCAAGACGAGAAGAGGAAAGTGGAGACAACGAGCACAGCCACCATAGCCACCGCCTTCTTTGTCTCTACGGGCGCACCGCCCTGAAAACGCTCGTGCAGCGTCTGGAAGACGATGAAGAACGCAGGCACGACAAAGAGCAGCGCAAGCGTGCCGACAGCCATACCCGCCGTAACGCCGATGGCCAGAGCCCGGTTGCCGTTGGCACCCGCTCCGCCCTCGATAATAAGCGGAATCATACCGGCAATCATAGTGACGACGGTCATAAGGATAGGACGCAGACGCTCCTTGCACGCCTCATAAGCGGCCTCGCGTATAGAGAGCCCCTGTGCGCGGCGCTCCTGTGCGAACTCGGTGATGAGGATAGCCGTCTTGGCAAGCAGGCCGATAAGCATGATGACACCCGTCTGCAGATAGACGTTGTTCTCCATACCGGGCAAATGGAGCAGCGACACCAGCCATGTGACACCAAACGAGCCCATCAGACCGAAAGGCACGCTGAGCAGCACCGCCCACGGCGTGAACCACGAGTTGTACAGCGATGCTAAAATCAGGTAAATCAGGATGGCGCATATCAGGTAAATCAGGGCGGTGGCGTTGGAGCCTGCCGTCTCTTCCACCTCACGGCTCATGCCGCCGTACTCATAGCTGTAGCCAGCCGGCATCGTTTCCTTGAAGACCTCGGCGATGGCCTTGTGTGCATCGCCCTCCGAGTGACCCGGAGCTGCCATCACGCCGCAGGTGATACTCTGGAACAGGTTGAAGTGCTCCACCGAGGCCGACCCGACCACCTCGCGCAGCGTGACAAATTCCGAGATGGGGGCCATCTGCCCGCCGCTGACACGGACGAAGATATTGTTCAGCGCCGACGGGTCAAGACGGTATTCCGGAGCGGCATTAGCCATGATGCGATAGACCTTGCCGAACTGGTTGAAGTTGCCCACATAGGCAGCACCGCAGTATGCGCCGAGAGTGTTGAGCACAGCCGCCGGCGTGATGCCTGCGCGGTCGCATTGCGGAGCATCCACACTCACTTCGTATTTCGGGAAACGCTCGGAATAAGTGCTCATTGCGAGCATTATCTCCGGACGCCGGTTGAGGGCAGCGAGGAACCTGTTGGCATCGTCGTTGAACTCCGACATCGGGCGGTCCTTAGTGTCTTGCAGCACCAGATTGACGGAACTGGAGGAACCGTAACCCGGCACCTGCGGCATCTGGAACGGCACGACTACGGCGTTCTTTATATCCTGACAATCAAGGGCAAAGCGCGAATAGACAAGCTCAATGTTGTGCTTCAAGCCCGGACGCTCGTCCCAGTTCTTCAGACGCACTACCAGCGTGGCATAGCAGCTCGCCGAGCGGTTCGCTAACATGCCGAAGCCGTTTACCACGGCGTAGCTCTCCAGTTCAGGGATGGCCTTAATCTTCTCCTCCACGCGCTTGACAATCTCTTCCGTCTCATGGAGCGTGCAACCTTCCGGTGCATCCACCTCGGCGAAGAACACACCCTGGTCCTCCTGCGGCACAAGGCCCGACGGCAGTGCCCGCATCGACAGTACTAACGCTACGGCCGCCACACCCAGCAGCAGCCAGGCAGGCCACGAGCGGCCTATGAACTTGCTCACACCCTTCGTGTATTTGTCGGCAATGGCGTTGTAGCTGACTGTGTAGGCTTTACGGACATAGTAGTTGAAGTCTTTCTTGTTGTTGCCGCTTTCGTCGTACTTCATCATCAGCGCGCATAGCGCAGGGCAGAGCACCAACGCACATACGCAGGAAAGACCTACCGCAGATGCCAATGTCACACCGAACTGCAGGAAGAACGACCCGCTTGTGCCGGGCATGAACGCCACAGGGATAAACACCGCCATGAACACCAGCGTACACGACACAACGGCGACCGACACTTCGCTCATCGCCTGACGCGTCGCCTCACGGGCATCGGATATGCCGCCTTCCATCTTCGCCATCACCGCCTCGACGACGACGATAGCGTCATCGACGACAGTGCCTATGGCGAGCACCAATGCAAACAGCGTCAATATGTTAAGAGAGAAGCCCGCCACGGTAACGATGGCAAACGTGCCCATCAGTGAAACAATGATGGAGATGGACGGGATAAGCGTTGCTTTGAAGTTCTGCAGGAAGAAATACACTACCAGAATAACGAGCAGAATGGCTATAATCAGCGTCTCCACCACGTTGTGAATAGCGGCGAAGAGGAAGTCGTCCGAGGTCTGCAGAATCTCGAACTCGAGGCCTGCCGGCATGGTGGGTTTCAGGTCCTCATAGAGTTTGTGGATGCGGGCGTTCACTTCTGTTGCGTTGGCACCCGGGGCCTGGAACACCATGTACATCGTGCCCGGCTTGCCGTCGATGTTCGAGGTGAAGTTGTAGCTCACCGCACCTATCTCCACGTCAGCCACATCGCTCAGGTGCAGCATGTGTCCGCCGTCACTGGTGCGCAGCACGATGTCGTTGAACTCTTCCACTGACTTCAGCGTGCCCTTGTACTCCATCGAGTACTGGTAGGCGTTCTCGCTCTGCTCGCCGAGCGAGCCCGTAGCGGCTACGAAACTCTGGCTGCCGACAGCGGCAAACACGTCGTCAGGCTCGAGGCCGTACTGCGCCATCACGTCCGGCTTGAGCCAGATACGCAGGGCGTAGGTGTTGCCGAGCGACATCACGTCGCCCACACCGGTTATACGCATCAGTCGCGGCTTGATGTTGATGTCGATGTAGTTGGCGATGAAGTCGGCATCGTACTTGCCGTCCGTGCTCTTCAGCGCACCGATGTGCAGGATGTTGTTCTGCTGCTTGGCCACCTGCACGCCCACCTTGTTCACTTCGGCGGGCAGCAGCGCCTGCGCCTTGCTGACGCGGTTCTGCACGTTCACCGCGGCGATATCGGGGTCGGCACCCTGCTCAAAGAACACCTGTATCGACACTTCGCCGGTGGCAGAAGCGGAACTGTTGATGTAGGTCATGCCAGGCACACCGTTGATGCTCTCCTCCAGCGGCTGCACGACCGACCTCATAATAGTGTTGGCATCCGCACCTGTGTAGGAGGTGGACACACGCACCGTTGGCGGCGCGATGTTGGGGTATTGCTCCACCGGCAGCGTATTCATGCAGATGAAGCCGACCAAAGCGATGACGATAGCTATTGCACACGCCATCACGTGCTTGTTGATGAATATATTACCTTTCATGGCTTAGAAAATCACTTGTTGTCCGTCCTGCACATTGTTGGCTCCGATGGTCACAATCCTGTCACCTACTTCTAATCCCGAGGTCACCACAACGTCCTTGCCGTTGCCGGATGCTTCGGCGGTGATGGTGACAGCGGTAGCGGTGCTGTCGGGCTGCACCTTATATACCAGACTCCTGTCTTGCAGACGCACTACAGCCGCCTGCGGAATGACCATCACGTCCTTCACATCAAGCGGAATGATTATCGTGCCCTGTATGCCTGAATAAAGTTCGCCGTCAGGGTTGGGGAATGTCGCTTTGCAGGCAACAGTACCGGTCATGTGGTCCACTGTTCCGGCGACACTGGTGATGCGGCCTTTCAGCGGATACTCGGTCCCGTTCTTCATCACGAAGGTCACGTCAGGAAAATCCCGCAGCGTCTTGTCGTTCTTGCTGCTGACTATACGGCCTTCCAAGAACGACTCGTTGATGGAAAACTCCGCATTCATGTTCTCGTTGCCGCTGACCATAGTAAGGTAGGTGCCGGGGCCGACTTGCGCGCCTTGCGAGGGGCCTATCGAACTGATGTAGCCTGTCACGGGAGCCGTGATGGTGCAGAAGCCGAGGTTCACCCTTGCACGGTCTGCCGCCGCTTTGGCCTGCGAAGAGGCAGCCTTGGCGCGGTCGTAGGCGTTCTTGCTGTTCTCAAGCATGAAGCGGCTGATGATGCCTTTCTCAAAGAGGTTCTTGTTGCCCTCGTACTCCAACAGCGCACTGCTTTCAGTGGCCTGCGCTGCCAGCAGATTGGCTTCCGCAGCCTCCAGTTCCAACTGGGCGTTGCGGCTGTCTATAACAAACAGCACATCGCCTTTCTTCACCAGCTGGCCTGCCGTGACGCATATCTGCATAAGCTGACCGCTGACCTGTGGCTGGATTGTCACATCGTTCATGCCTTTCATCTTGGCACTGAATTTCAACGGGAAGACGATGTCTGATTTCCGGACTGTCAGTGTCTCGTAGGAAGTTGGGGGTGTTTGCGGTGTTTCATTGGTGCACGCTGCCAGCATAACGGCTGCCGCAAAAATAGGTAAAAATCTGTTTTTCATATATGTTTGTTGTTTTGTTGTCTTGCTATCTGTCCTGCAAGTCACGGATAGTCTTGGCGACGTTGATAAGGTGGTCGGCGACGCGCTCTGAGTTTTGCGCAAGGGATATATACTCTGTGCCGGCTTGTGGTTTGCACAGCCCCAGAGAGAGACGTTGTATGTGGTTCTGCTCCATCTCGTCAGTCAGTTGGTCCACTTCGTCTTCAATCTGGTTGGCAATCCCGAGTGCCGCCATGTCCATCTTGTGATACGCCTGCATGGTTGCTTCGTAAAGCCTGGAAATGAGCAGGTCCATCTGCTCTATCTCTTTGCGGGCATAGTCTGAGAAGCTGACCTGCTGTTGTTGCAGGCTGTCGGCGTACTCGATGATGTTGGTCGCATAGTCACCAATGCGCTCCAGGTCGCTGACAGTGCGGATAGTGGAAACCAGATACTGGTGGTCGAAGCGGTTGAGACTGCTGTCGGAAAGCAGCAGTGCATAGTGCACAAGTTCGCGGTTTAGATAGTTGAGTTGTTTTTCCGTCTGCTCGAAAATATCGCGCTCCGAGTTTTTAAGCGTCGTCACATTATTAATGGCGCGGTGGTAGTTTTGTATGGCCAGTTTTGCCATGTTCTCTATCTCTGCTTTCATTTGCCTGATTGCAACAACAGGTGTGCGGAGCATCTGCGGGTCAAGGAAATAGAGGTGCGGCTCGTTGGTCTTTGCTGCCGGAGCGTCTTTTACTATTTTGCACGCCATATTGACGAGTGTGCCTGTCATAGGCAGGGCTACCAGCATGGTGGCGACATTAAAAGCAGTGTGGAACATAGCCAGTTGGAGCTGCGGGGCGGAGGGGAACAGATGCTCGAATATAGTTCCGAAGCTCCACTCCCCGCCGGTTATCAGCTTGACACCCAATCCGATGCTGAGAAATAGCACTACTCCTAATACATTGAAGATAAGGTGTATCATTGATGTCCTCTTTGCTGCCACGCCGCTTGTCAGTCCGGCAATGATGGCTACTACGCACGACCCGATGTTGCTCCCCATAGTCAGATAAATGCCCTGGTCAAGGCTGATAAGTCCGGTGACGACCATGGTTATGGCAATGGAGGTCATAACTGAAGACGACTGTATGACTGCTGTTATCACTACGCCTGCAGCCACTAACAGCAGCGGGCTGTGGAACGAGGCGAGAAACAGTTTGACGGAGTGGAGTGCTGCAAACTCGTCCATCGCATTGGCCATCATGCTCAATCCGACAAAGAGCATGCCGAAACCGGTCAATATGCCGCCTGCTTTTTTCCACGAATCGCTTTTCGAGAAAAGCATGATGAACGCTCCTATTCCGGCAAAAGCGGCGAAAATGAGTGTCGTGGATATGCTGTTTGAGCCAGACAGACCAAGCGCCACCAATTGGGCGGTAACCGTCGTTCCTATGTTGGCACCGTAGATGATGGTTGCCGCCTGCCTGAGCGACATTATGCCCACATTCACGAAGCCTATCACCATCACCGTCACGGCACCGCTGCTTTGGATAAGCGCCGTGCCGATGGTACCTATGCCTACTCCCATCCATTTGTTGTCACCGGCCTTGCTGAACATATTTTTGAGCCGCTTTGAGGCCGCCGACTCAAGGTTGCTGCTCATCATTGTGCAGGCGACAAGAAACACGCCGATACCTGCCGTGAGGGTCAAGATGGCAGTCAAAATACTTGTAAAATCCATACTCTGTACAAAAACGGTGCAAAGGTAATACTATTTCCCGACATACGCAAATATTTCCGCCAAATAAGTGCTTGTCTGCACAGTCATAGCGTTATATTTTGCGCTGTAGTGTCAGTTGTCTATTCGCAAAAATTTGTATTTGTTGTTGAACTCCAGCTCCAAGCCGTTGTTAAGTTCTGCTTTCCAGCGGTGGTCGTCTTTGCCCCACTCGGAAATGAAGGCTTTGGGAAATTTTGTCTTGATGTAGGCGTGTACAGCTTCAGGGACAAGTCCTGCAGGCACGGGGCGTGTGCCGCAGTCCACCTTTTTCAAGGCTCCTTTGCTGTCAAATTCAATCTTGCTGCCGCTGGCCAGCTTCACTTCGTATTCTGTGTACAGGCCTTCCTTCTCCTGCATGACGTAAGCGACACTGTCGCCGGCGAAATGTGTCTTGAGCACTGTCTGTGCCTCTGCAGGCAGCTGCTCAATGTTGATTACTTGTTCTGTCGCACATGCACAAAGGCACACGTTCATAACTGCCATCATGGCCAAAAATAACTTTTTCATTTCTTTTCTTTTTTTAGGTTAAACAATTGTTTTTGTTAATTAAAAAACGGCGGTACAAACCCGTTTGAGTTCATACCGCCTTATGGTTATGTCAGCATATAGTTGCTGGCTACTGCATCTTTGCGCGGGGCATAGCGGCGCACCAGACCGAGCCTTTGTTTGTCGGAAATATATGGTGTGGCTATGTTTGCGCTTTGTGCAGAGGCAAGCGGTGGCAGGAGCGACTTCAATGAGGGGGCGTATGTTTCTGCAACGCCGTTGTCGTTTCCCGACTCATCCCACTCGTAGTTTGCTGTTTCCAGTTCAACGCAACTCTCCATGCGCGAATCCTCAATCATGCGGTGGTAGTCGTTGTATTCGTCCAAAGCCAGAACAACGGCAAAAGCACTCATTAGCACGATGAGCATCAAAGAGGCATATTTGCGGCAAATCTGTAACACGCTGCAAAGGTAATGCTATTTTCTGACATACGCAAATATTTCCGCCAAATAAGTGTCCGGATATGCATTTGTTGCAGCAGCGGGAAAATATGCCGTTTTTTTTCTTCAAAAAGTTGCATGTCTCAAAAAAAAGCAGTAACTTTGCGGCTGATTATAAATCCTCACCCGTTATGAAAAACATTCTTCACTCTCTGGTCCTTTTTTGTATGATTGTTGCGTTTGCTGCGTGCGACGGGGTAAATAAGCCCTCTTCCGACAACTCTTCGCGGATAGAAAACAATATCATTTCTGTGCAGCGTATTTGGGCGGAAGGCTATTGCGCATTCACCTCGCTGGTCAGATACAACGGCCGCTACTACTGCTCTTTCCGCGAGGCCTCGGCTCATCTCTTCGATGCAGACGGCAAGGCGGAGGGAAAGGCGCGGCTGCTGGTTTCTGACAACGGCACCGACTGGCGCTCTCTCGCGCTTTTTGCCAAAGAAGGCATGGACCTGCGCGACCCTAAGCTCTCCGTCATGCCGGACGGGCGGCTGATGATGCTCATGGGCGGCTCTGTTTACGAGGAGCGAAAACTGAAGAACATGTTCCCGCAGGTCACTTTCTCCTCCGACGGCGAGCATTTCACTGACTTGCAGCCGGTTGTCATTGACTCCGCACTATGCCGCGACATGGAGTGGATTTGGCGCGTTACATGGTTCGGCGGCACAGGCTACGGAGTGTCTTATGGCAGCGCATTCGCGCTTGTTAAAACCACCGACGGCGTTCATTATGAGTTGGTTACTCCGCTTGATGTCACCGAGCGCCCCAATGAGACATCGGTTCAGTTCTTGTCCGACAGCACCATGCTTCTCATGGTCCGCCGCGAGGGTGGGGACAAGCGTGGCTGGTGGGGCACAGCCCGTCCGCCTTACACGCAGTGGCAGTGGCAGGAGATGGACATCCCCCTCGGAGGCCCTGATTTTATGATACTTGGCGACACTCTGTGCATCGCAGGCTCGCGCTCGCTTTATGCCACCGAAAAGACTATGATGTTCAAGGGCGGCTTGGACGGCCATCTGGAGGAGGTCTGCATGCTGCCTTCCGGTGGTGACGACAACAGCTACACCGGCATGCTCGTCAATGGCGACGAACTCTGGGTCAGCTATTATTCGCGCCACGAGTCGCCGATGGCGGCTATTTATCTTGCGCGCATGCCGCTTAAGTGGTTCACTTCGCCGCTGACAAGCAAGTACCACTACAAGTACTGGTAAGTCAGTGCAGTATTTCTGCCACTATCGTCACGGCCTTTTTTCCTGTCCTTGTGCCGATGATGAACTTCTCGCCGCCCTCTTTTACGCGCAGTTGTCGTGCCAATTGCTCGGGTTTTAGCGGGTGGTTGCGGGTCATTACATGATAGCTGCCGCCTTTTTGCGGCTCTTCGTCCGTTATGCGGAACACGCGTCCTGGATAGTCGTCCACATATATGTCCGAGGTGTAGAGATGGGTGTTTGCCGCGAGTTTCTCGAGTCCGAAGCGCGTCCCGGCCAACTTGTATGCTCCCGCTTTCAGTATTGCGCTGTCCGGCTCGTAGAGATAGGTCTTCAGTCCCTCGCAGAGCGGGCATACGCACTCGCGTTCCTCCTCTTGCCTGAAGCGGAAGACGGTCTGCTTTTTCAGGTCTATGGCAGTTGTCTCCGGCTCCTCTGCGCTGTTCTCCGTCCCTGCTTTCAGCATCAGCACCTCTTTCACTTCTCCTCCTGCGGCCGTCACATGCACTTGCCAACCGCCGCCGAGTGTCTTTTGGGCGGCGCTGATGTCAAGCATGGGCGAGAGTTTGAGTAATATAATAATGTTCGCGTGCGCGCGAAGTATCGGCAGCAGCCTCCTGATGTCGGGTTCGCAGTCTTCTATCCTGAACACCTTCCCCCCGTTGGCGGAGCGGCGTGCGGGGTCAAGATACACTATGGTCCTTTTCTGCAGCAGCCGTTCTCCATCGCTTGACATTATAAACGCCTCTGCATCAGTATTATGAATATCTATGTTGCGTCCTCCGGTGTGCAGGTTGTGTGCTGCTATGCGGCATAGGTCTGCGTTCCTTTCCACGTAGTGGGCTTCCTGCACTGCCGCGCTCATGTAGTAGCAGTCTATGCCGAAACCTCCGGTCAGGTCCACCAGCACTTCTGCCCCTGTCTTGCTGACAATCAGCTGCTTGTATTTGGCTGTCAGCTCGCTGCTGCATTGCTCCATGCTCAGTCGGGCGGGGTAGAGCCACTCGCCCGATGCTGCTATTTCGGGCAGTTTGTGCCGTGCTTTCTGCCTTCCTTCTATCTGCCTCAGGCATAGTTGCCATTCTTCGTCGCTCAGCTCCGGATAGCGTCTGCGCGCAAGTGCGAGGGCGTTGATGTCCTCGTCTGCATGTAACTCTATGAATTTCTGTGTGTTGATAGGCGGCGGATTTGAAGGTGAGTAATTTTTTTGTACAAAGATAAGCTCTTTCTTGTTTTTTTGCAAATTATTTTGTAATTTTGCAGCGTTTTTTTGAAAAATGCTATTTGTGAGTATCAAAAATCTCGTGTTATGAAATCCGTTTGCAGACGTACTGTTTTCCTTTCTTTCCTCTGCCTGTGCATGGCGGGTCCGCTTTTTGCGCAGAAGCAGTTGCCATCGTTTCTTGCTTATATTGAGCAATATAGAGATATCGCCATCGCCCAGCAGCGCGAGCATGGCATACCTGCCTCCATCACCATGGCGCAGGGTCTGCTTGAGTCCGGAGCGGGGCAGAGCGACCTCGCCAGGAAGGCTAACAACCACTTCGGCATCAAGTGCACCTCCGACTGGAAGGGCGACTCCTATCGCCACGATGACGACCGCAAGCAGGAGTGTTTCCGCAAGTACCGCCATGCCCGCGAGTCTTATGAGGACCACTCCAAGTTCCTGCTCCGCGACCGCTATAAGTCCCTTTTCTCCTTGCCTCTCACCGACTACAAGGGCTGGGCTGCCGGCCTTAGCAAGTGCGGTTATGCCACCGACCCCAAGTACCCCGAGAAGCTGATAAAAATAATCGAGGACTATCGTCTCGACCTTCTTGTCGCCGATGCTCCTGCCAAGCACGCAAAAACCAAGTCCACACCCAAAGACACCATTTTTGCCGCTGATACTGTGGAGATTGTGCAGAAAGAGGACTTCAGCGAGCGCGCCAAGATGGACGATGTCAATCTCTATCACGACCATCAGTCCGGCCGCCAGAACGGGGTCCGTTATATCATTGCGCGGCAGGGGGAGACCTTCGCCTCGCTTGCTTATTTTCTCAACATGAGCGAGCGCACACTGCGCCGTTACAACGACGCTCTCGACGGGCGCGAACTGCGCAAGGGCGACCGCGTTTATCTCTTCCCCAAGCGCCGCAGGGCGGACCGCAAGCACCCCACTTACTACATCCGCAAGGGCGACACTGCATGGTCAGTCTCACAGAAGTTCGGAATCAAGATGAAGTCGCTTTACAAACTCAACGGCATCCCCGAAAACGTGCCGCTCACCACAAGCCAGATGCTGCGTCTGCGCTGATAATACATTCACAACATGGCCGATTTCCACCGCGCACGTCCTATCACCGAGCTGCTCAACGACTTTTTGCGTGACTCGGGGCTTGAGCAGCCGCTGCTTGAGCAACGCCTGGTGCAGCTTTGGCCCGAGGTCGTCGGGCAGATGGCGGCGCAGCTCACAACGAGGCTCGAAATACGCAACGGCATTCTCTACGCCTATGTCCGCAGCGCCGCACTCAAGGCCGAGCTTTTCCTCAACCGTCAGACGCTGGTCGAGCGGCTTAACGAGCGAGTCGGCGGAAGGGTCATTTACGATATTCGACTCCTTGGATGATTTACCCTGACAACATAGAGCAGAAACTGGACTTCCACGTCCTCCGCGAGGCGCTCATGGGCTTGTGCACCTCATCGCTCGGGCGCGGAGAGGTGGAGAAGATGTCTTTCCTCACCTCTTTCGACCTCATCAGCCGTCTCTTGCAGGAAACCAAAGAGATGCTGGCCGTCATTTCCGATGCCTCGCTCGGCTTCCCTGACGGCGAGATGCACGACCTCTCCGAGCCGCTGGCGCGTATCCGCATCGACGGGCTTTTCCTCGACGAGCAGGAGCTTTTTTCGCTCGCCAAGACTGCCGCTTACGCCCATGCGCTGCATCTCTTTTTCGCCTCGCTTGACAGCCTGCGTTTCCCGGTCCTCGCCAAGATGGCGGTCGAGAGCGACTCCGACATCGGGCTTATCCCGCCCATGGTCGATCATGTCCTCGACAAGTACGGCCAGATGCGCGATTCCGCTTCGCCCGAACTGGCGCGCATACGCCGTGAGCTGACGCAGGCGCAGGGCTCTGTCGCTAAGGCGGTTCAGGCTGTCCTCCGCCGCGCGCAGGCCGAGGGCTGGCTCGACAAGGATGCCGCTCCCACTATGCGCGAAGGGCGCATGGTCTTGCCCGTATCGCCTGCTTTCCGCAGAAAAATAGGGGGCATCGTCCACGACGAGTCCGCCACCGGCAAAACCGTCTTTGTCGAGCCGCAGGAGGTTGTCGAAGCCAACAACCGCATACGCTCCCTCGAGAGTGAGGAGCGCCGCGAGCGCACGCGCATCCTCATCGACGTTTCGGCGCGTCTGCGTCCTCTTGTCCCCTCGGTCCTGCTGGCCAACCGCTTTCTCGCGCACATCGATTTCTTGCGTGCCAAAGCGCTGCTGGCTAAGCAGTTGCATGCCGTCGCTCCTTTTGTCGAGGACGCTCCGCTCATCGACTGGCACGATGCGCGCCACGCCGTCCTCTATCTCACTTTCCTCAAGCAGGGCAAGGCGGTCGTCCCCCTCTCGCTCAGGCTGGAGGGAGACAAGCACATCCTGGTCATCTCCGGTCCCAACGCCGGAGGTAAGTCCGTGTGTATCAAGACGGTGGCGCTCTTGCAGTACATGCTCCAGTGCGGGCTCCTTGTCCCTATGGCGGAGCACAGCCGATGCGGGGTCTTTTCCGCTATTATGATGGACATTGGTGACGAGCAGTCGCTTCTTGACGACCTCTCCACCTATTCCTCCCACCTCCGCAACATGAAGTTCTTCCTCCGCAACGCCGCCCCCGACACGCTTTTCCTCATCGACGAGTTCGGCTCCGGCACGGAGCCGCTTATCGGCGGAGCCATAGCGGAGGCGGTGCTCCGCAAACTCTGTCAGCAGAAGGCTTTCGGGCTGGTCACCACCCACTACACCAACCTCAAGCACCTTGCCGAGTCCACGCCAGGCATCATCAATGGCGCTATGCTCTACGACCGTGGAGCCTTGCGCCCGCTCTTCCAACTCTCTGTCGGACAGGCAGGAAGCAGCTTCGCCATCGAGATTGCCCGTCAGACTGGTCTCGGCGAAGACATCATCGCGGAGGCGGCGGAGCTGGTCGGCACGGAGCATCTCGACTACGACCGCTCTCTGCAGGACATAGCCCGCGACAAGCGCTATTGGGCCAACAAGCGCCAGAACATACGTCTCCGCGAAAAGCACCTCGAGGAGAAGATTGCCTTCTACGAGGCGGAGATTGCCGCGCTCAAGGACAAGCGCAAAGCCATCGTCCTCGAGGCGAAGGCGGAGGCTGCCGATATTCTCGACCGCTCCAACGCGGTCATCGAGCGCACCATTCGCGAAATCAAGGAGTCGAAGGCGGACAAGCAGAAGACGCTCGTTGCGCGGCAGAAGGTCGAGAAACTCAAGGAGGAGGTGCGTCCGCCCGAGCAGCCTAAGGTCCTGCGTGACTTGCGCGACTTGCGCTTCCTCACCAAGACTGCCAAAGCGCCGCAGACCAATATCGCCAACACCATCCATCGCCGCAAGGTCTCTTTCGAGCGCACGCTCGACATGCGCGGAATGCGGGTGGACGAGGCTATGGAGCAGCTTGTCGCTTACATCGACGATGCGGTCATGGTCGGTGCTCAGCAGGTCACTATCCTGCATGGCACCGGCACGGGTGCCCTCAAGCAGATGACCCGCGAATACCTCGAGCGCTTCACAAAGAAGTCCGGTCGCATATCTTCTTTCCACGACGGCGACCCCGACCACGGCGGTGCCGGTGTCACCATTGTTGAAATCTGATATGTCGGCTTTCGACTTTTGACTTTCGACTAACTAATTCGGCTTTCGACCTTCGACTTTTGACTTTCGACTAAATATTATGTTCGTCTTTCTCTCTCTCGGCAGCAATATCTCTCCGCGTCATCATTACATTGACGCGGCGTGCCGGCTGCTTGAACAGAGGGTGGGGCATATCCTCCGCCGCTCCTCTGACTTCTATTCTGCGCCGTGGGGCTACACCTCCGACCATCAGTATCTCAACATCGCTCTCTTGCTTTCTTCGTCTCTTTCGCCGGAGCAGCTTCTTGTTGCCACGCAGCTTATCGAGCGCGAGCTGGGCCGCACTGTCAAGAACCATTATCAGGACCGCACCATCGACATCGACATACTCCGCTGTTTCTCTTCCCCTGCCTCTTCCTCTGCTTCACAGGCAGAAAACTCTTGTTCTTCTGCCTCTGCTGCAGAATTAGTTTCCTCCCCGGAATACACATCTCCTGCCTCTGCTGAAGAATTAGTTTCCTCCCCGGAATACGCATCTCCTGCCTCTGCTGCAGAATTAGCTCCTTCCCCGGAATACGCATCTCCTGCCTCTGCTCCGGAATTATTCCCTGGCTCTGAAATAACCATCAGCACCCCCGACCTTGTCATTCCGCACCCGCTTATGTGGCAGCGCCCCTTTGTTATGGTGCCTCTCCGCGAAGTATCGGCAGGCTTTCCGCTGCCTTCTTCCTGACCTCTCGCTGTCAATCTCGGCAAAAAGACGGCAAAAGGACGGCAAAAGGACGGCAAAAGGACGGCAAAAGGACGGCAAAAAGACGTAACGAAATAATACCTGTGTAATATGAATACAAATCTGTCTCCCGAACAAATCGAAGTCTTTGCGCAGCGTGCGCAGGACTATTTCCGCCGTGGTTTCAACTGCTCGCAGTCTGTTGTCGCGGCATGTGCCCCGCTTTTCGGGGTGGACGAAGAACTGGCTCTCCGCCTCTCCGCCTCTTTTGGCGGTGGCATTGGCAGGATGCGCAGTGTCTGCGGTGCAGCCTCCGGCATGTTTATTCTTGAGGGGCTGGCTTCCGGCTCCGCTGTAGAGGGCGACGCGCAGGCTAAAATGACCAACTACACCCGTGTCCGCAACCTTGCTGCCTCTTTCCAACAACAGCACGGCAGCCTCATCTGCGCCGAACTCCTTGGCCTAACACCCCCTCCCTCTCCGTCTCCTTCTCCTTCTTCTTATCCCGCCGCCCCTGCTTCACCCACAGCATCAGCCTCACCCTCTGTTTCACCCACAGCATCAGCCTCTCCCTCCGTCACTTCCTCACCCACAGTCTCATCCTCAACCTCTCCCAACTCCAAGAAACTCCCTTGTGTGCAGATGGTCGCCAATGCCGTCCGCATTTTTCTCTCTTCGCTGGAAAATAACTGAAAAACGAAAAAACTCTTGCAAGATTTATAAAAATGCCGTATCTTTGCACCCGTAATGCAAAATAACTAATTTTTCTAACATCATTGCCTATGACAAAATAACAGTCTGAAGACATAACATACTAAAAGCATTTGCTTTATGAGGGATTCTCTCAATCTACCACAATTGAAACTACATTCCTGAATATTGCGAATGTTCGCACGTGAGTGTGGACTTTCTGTACATATTGGATGTAGTGGGTGTGGTAGCCCGAGAGAACCAATATGAAGTTTTATTGAGCAGAGCAGTCCTCGCTTTTTGTATGTCTCTGTTTCACAGGGTACGCAGGCATCCGGCCTGCAATAAGCGACTGCCTCGGACAATGCCTGGAGGCCGTGAAGAACAGGCGATAACATAACATATTGTTTAATGAGACGTTTCTATCTAACAACCATTTGCTGTCTGTCGGTTTTAGCTGCTCTTGCTCAAAGGACCTCTACAGTCTGCGGTGAAGTGGATTATATTGTCCCTGAGACACAGACACTGGCGGAGGCCAAGCGTACTGCCGTTGCGCAGGCGAGGCTCAAAGCTATTGCCGACGAGTTCGGCACTGTTGTAGCGCAGACCAATACCACCACCATGCATACTCGTAATGGAGAGACCAACACCAACTTCAACTCTTTCAGCGAGAACGAAGTGCGGGGGTTGTGGCTCAATGACACTAAAGAACCGGAAGTCGAAGTCCGCTACAACCGGGATATGATGGTCATACATGTCTCTGTCTGCGGCAAAGCGCGAGAGCAGAAAATGGCGGAGGTGGAATTGCAGATTAAGCCGCTCAACAACGGCTTTGAGACTGCCAACTTCAAGCACAACGACCGCTTCTCTGTCTCTTTCAAGTCTGCCTCAAGCGGATATGTGGCTGTTTTTCTGCGTGATGATGACAATGGTATTGTCAATGTGATGTTGCCTTACGACAATGGCGACGGCACTGCACGCGAAGTGAAAAGCAACCGCGAGTATCTTTTCCTCACTACCAAAGACCCCGAATATCCGTATGACGAGGAAACCATACTCACCACGCAGAAAGAGGTGGAAAACAATACGCTGATTGTGGTCTTTTCGCAGAAGAAATTTCACATCTCATTGAGCAACAAAGGGGAGTTTGTCCCTGAAGTGGAGAACTCCAAATTCCAGAAATGGCTTCACGGCTTGCGCGTCTATGACACCACCGCACAAGTGGAAGAAATAGTATTAACAATCAAGAAATAAACTATTATGAAAAAGAATTTATTAATTTTAGTAACTGTTGTATTAGGTTGTCTCTTGTCTGCTTGTACAACCTACAAAGCTTCAATGTCTCAGCCTTCAAATGATCCTATTACGCAGAAATTGCCGAAAATGGATTTTGAGTGGTTTGCTGGGGGGGATATACAAGGAGCTAATGTAGATTTTGTGAAAAACATAGTTCATAGTGAAATTAACAACAACATAATTTCAAAAGAAGGTCAAAAAGAAGGAAAAATTGAGGTTGTTTGTAATAAGGTCCATTTGAAACAAAATTTGGCTTTAGCAGGCCTTTCTGGTGGAACACTCTTCGTCTTTAATCTCTTTGGCATGCCATTCACCACATCCAAAGCGGACTTGGATTTAAGTTTTAATATTATAAATTCTAATGGAGATGTTATTGACAAATATTCTTATTCCACTCAAAAGAAAAGCGCACTGGGATTTTACTATGGTAAAGACGCTTCTGTGTGTATGGTTGAAGCAGTGAAAGAAATTACAAAAAAGTTTAGAGATGATGTGAATGCAAAGAGTGAAAGCCTCATTGCTAAATTAGAGACAGACTATGATGATGCTTCGACTAACTACGCAAAGGGAAAAATAAATGCTTCTTCCAAGAAAAAGGAAATTACAAAATCAGATGTAGATTCCAATATCCCGCAAGCCAAGAAAGAGACAGAGAATACCTATGCTCTCATCATCGCCAACGAAGATTATCAGTTCGTTGATCCTGTGAACTTTGCATCCCATGATGGAGAGGTGTTCAAAGAGTACTGCATCAAGACTTTAGGCATTCCTGAAAAGCAAGTCCGTTATTGCGCAAACGCGTCTTATGGTGTTATCTCCGGCGGTGTGGACTGGCTCAAATATGCGCTTGATAATTTTGAGGGCAGCAAAGCCATCGTTTACTACTGCGGCCACGGCATCCCTGATGAGAAGACTGGCGATGCTTTCATTGTTCCTGTTGACGGCAAGGGCACAAACACTGCCACTTGCTACAGTCTCAACAAGTTGTACACCACTTTGGCTGCCACCAAAGCTATTAACGTCACCTATTTCATGGACGCTTGCTTTACCGGAGCCAACAAAGAAGGCAGTATGCTGGTTGCAGCTCGTGGTGTAGCACGCGAGGCAAAGAAAGAGAAATTGGAAGGAAATGCAGTCGTTTTCTCAGCCTCCAGTGCCGACGAGACGGCTATGACATATCCTGAGAAAGGGCATGGACTCTTCACCTATTTCCTCCTCAAGAAACTGCAAGAAACCGGCGGTGATGTTTCTTATGATGAACTTGCAGGCTATATCAACAAGAACGTGAAGAAGGAAGCTTTCCTCATCAACGAGAAGCCGCAGACTCCCGTTGTAGCCACTTCCCCCTCTGCTGCTTCAGCATGGAAGACTATGAAACTGAAATAAGAACTACAAGAAGATAAAGTATAGAAATAATCAGCGGCGTGACCTTTGTCACGCCGCTGATGTGTTTATATGTCCTTTTGTCTGCTTACATGCCGGTGGGGAGATGGGGGGCGGAGTAGTTGGAAGTTAACACTCCTTTATGCTCCGTGTATTGGTCTGTTATCTGTCTGATTCTATTAGCCTTTCTTGTTAAAATCGGATACCCGTCTCACAAGAATCGGAGATTTTCCTTACGAGAATCGGAGATTTTTTTGATACAAATCGGAGATTTTTCTTGCAAGAATCGGAGATTTTCTATACCATTGCACCCGATTTCAATAAAGGTTACGATTACAGTCCGAAAATATTGCTGTAATCTTTCAATAATATTGAGTAATATTGCTATGATTATCAGGGCACAGAACAAAGAGCTATTGGCACGTTTGGCAGAGCCACGGCGCACGATTCAAGTCATTGCAGGGCCGCGTCAAGTCGGCAAAACCACAATGATAAACCAGGTATTGAAGCAGGTAAACATTCCTTATCTCTTTTTCAATGCCGATGCGGTGGCAGAGCCTATAGACTCAAAGTGGATTGCGGCGCGCTGGGAAGAAGCGCGGGCGCAGATGCGTTTCCGCAATGAAAAAGAGTTTCTGCTTGTCATTGACGAAATTCACAAAATCGACAATTGGAGCGAGAAGGTCAAACTTGAATGGGATACTGACACTTTCCATGACACGAATATCAAAGTCGTCTTACTGGGGTCGTCAAGGCTCCTTCTGAAGAAAGGACTTACAGAGTCACTCGCAGGGCGTTTTGAACTTCTCCCTATGGGGCACTGGTCGTTTGCAGAGATGCAGGAAGCTTTTGGTTGGGACATCAGCCGCTATGTCTATTTTGGCGGTTATCCCGGCAGTGCCGCTTATGCCGGCAATGAAATGCGCTGGCGCAAGTATATGCGTCAGTCAATAGTCGCTCCGGCTATTGAGCGCGATGTATTGCAGACAACTGTAATCTACAAGCCTGCATTGATGCACCAGTTGTTTGCACTTGGTTGTGCTTATTCAGGCGAACTGCTGTCAATCAACAAGATGCTTGGGCAGTTGCAGGATGCCGGCAATGCCACTACGCTGGCAAATTACTTGGAACTTCTTACTGAAAGCAAGTTGCTGGTTCCGCTTCGGAAATTCTCTGTGGACCAGTCCCGCAAATATCGTTCAATCCCGAAGTTGCAGGTGTTCAACAATGCTCTCTTGACAGTGATGTCAGACGGAATGACTTATGAGAAAGCTTATACGTCTCCTGATTTGTGGGGCAGGTGGGTGGAATCGGCTGTAGGGTGTTTCTTGCTGGACAAGGCGGATGACTTGGAGTATCAGCTCTATTACTGGCGCGAGAACAACGAGGAGGTCGATTTTGTCCTTTCGCGTGGCGGGCAATGTGTCGCCATTGAGGTTAAGAGCGGTCGCCGGCAAATGAACAACGGTCTGTCTGTTTTCCGTGACAAATTTCATCCGCGCTATTCGTTGGTGGTCGGCGGTGATGCAATGCCGTTGGAGGAGTTTTTTGCCGGTGACTTGGGAGCCTTGTTATAAGCACGGCGGCATTTATGGCAGAAAATTGACCTGCTGCTGGATTACACAAGCGGCGTGACTGCTGGTCACGCCGCTTGTGTGGTTTATATGCTGTTTGTTGTCTTACATGCCCGTCGGCAGATGGGGGGCGGAGTAGTTGAGGTCAATGAAATCTGTGCCGGCTGGGGAGATGTGCAGCAGCAGTGACTCGTTGGGGCGGAACTGCAGAGTCAGACGCTCGCTCTTCCCGTGGTGGTTCACTGTTATTTCGCGCTCGCTGCCTTTGTCCGTGAAGGCATATTCATACTCAAGCGGGTATTTGATTGTTTGCGTCATGGGGTTGGCGACAAACACGTAGTAGTCGTCCCCGTCCTCGCGCACCCAGAAGTCGGGCAGATTCTCGCCTTCAATAAGCGGAAGTACGCCTGAAGCCCCGGCAAAGTCCCTGCCGACTGTCGGTCTGCCGTCGGCTGACTGTCGGCTGACTGTCGGTAAAGACAGCAGTTTGTCAATGGCGGCTCTGTACTCTTCCTCATGTTTCACTTTGCCCGGTTCTTTGGGCAGGCGCGCAAGGCATACGGGCAGTCCTTCGCCGGCAAGCCGCACCAGAGTCTGCAGGGCGCTCAGTTCCATGTACTCAACCTCGGAATACAGGCTGTTGAATGTGGTTGCGCCGCAGTGCAGCACGCCGTCTTTGTATTGCGCGTCACGCAGGAAATGCTCGTTCACCCACATCGGCTGCCTGCCTTTCAGCTGCTCCGGTGTTTGTATGAATCGCATCTCGTATTGTCCCCACAGCCATTTCATCTGCTCGTTCACTTCCGGCGGATAGGCTCCCCCCATCCATGCGTCTTCAAGCGGCATATACACAGCCACATCCGTATAGTTTCTGCCGCGCCGCATGTACGACTGCACGGTGCCCATATAGCGGTTGAAATCAGTCAGTTGCTGCCCTGTGAGGTTGTTCTCGGGGTGCATGCTCAACTGGCATGTGGTGTAGAAGTAGTTCGACGAGTCGCCGAGGTGGTTGAAGGGCATGCCGTGCCATATTATCTGGTTGGTGCCGTTGGCGAACAGCGCGTCGCAGATTAGCCTCAGGTCGGCAATCTGCTCTTTGCCCTGGTGGGGCGAGTGTCCGCGGAAGTTGTTGTAGCGCAGGCTGGTCCAGCCGTAGGCGCAGGTGAAAGTCTCGGCTGTCACTGCATCTTTGTCGCCGAGTGTGGCGGCCGATGCGGCAATCTTGCTGAAGCACGGCTCATAGAGAATAGCCTCTGTTTCAGGTATGTCCACCAGTGTGAAAGCGGTGAGCAGGTCGGTGGGTGCGCCGCCGCACTGGGCGCGTGAGAAGCAGTGGTTTCTGGTCGCGTTCTCCGCGAAGGGCTGATAGAATTCGCGCAGCACGTAGCCCGAGAGCGTGTGCATCTAGTCGTAGAACACCTCGTGGTCATACACTTCGTGTGTGCGCATATCAAGCAACTGTGTGTCACGCAGATACGGCAGTATGTCGTACCCGTGCTCCGCCATGAACGTCTGCTCGAAGCCCGGGGTGTAGAGGTATTCGGTCTCCACTTCCCACGAATCGACGAACAGCCCCGAGCGCCTGCCTTTGTAGGCGTTCTGCAGCCCTTTGTTCATCTTCGCCGCATAGCGCTCAAACACTTCCTTGCTGAGGTGGTTGATGATGCGTGCCTCTCGCGGATGGTCCCACACAAGCGGGCGGCGGGCTATCTCCACGCTGTCGAAGAAGTTGCGTGTCTGGTCGCCGTCGGGCAGGTCGGTGTCCGCAAAGGGCCACATGGTGCCGAAGGTGAAGTCGCAGCCCATGCCGAGCGAGTCTGCCACCTGCTTCGCCACCTCCACGGGGTGTGCCCATTCCTCCGAGAGAAAAGCGGGGTGGGGGGTGGTGCTGTCGCAGAACATGGGGTAAATCCATGCTATCTCCACGCCGCCGAACCCGTGCTCGTGCATCCAGACAAGCTGGTCGCGCACGTCATCGGGGTTAATCACTGCCGAGTGCCACCACCAGCGCGTGTATGGCTTCTGCTCCGGGTAAAGCGTTTCTTTCTGCGCCTGTCTGCATGAGGCGAGCAGCGTCAGCCCTGCCAGAAGGACTGCTGAAAAAAAGGAAAGTCTGTTTTTCATCATATAGTGTTTGTCTTGTCGCATGCTTTGCGGCTGCAAAGATAATACATTTTTTGTATTTTCCAAGCCCCCGAAGGGAGATTTTTAGGAAAATGAAGCATAAATGTCATAAAATACAAAAATAATTGCAAAAATATTTGGTGATACGCAAAAAATGTCGTACCTTTGCACCCGCTTTCCGAGAAACGGCAGCATATATTCTCCGGAATATGCCGGTTTGAGGAGGGTGCGGAGGCACAAGCCGCCGGACGGCACAGGCTGTCGGTGCTGCGGATTTGTTGCCGGACGCAAGGGGTACTAGCTCATCTGGTAGAGCGCAACAATGGCATTGTTGAGGTGAGGAGTTCGAGTCTCCTGTGCTCCACGGGGTATTAGCTCATCTGGTAGAGCGCAACGTTCGCAATGTTGAGGTAAGGGGTTCGAGTCCCCTATGCTCCACAGAGCAAGAACAACGAAAACTGACGGATTTAGAAAAAAGTGCATGATTCTGTGTAATCTGCACTTTTGCTTTACTAAAAGGGCAAGCTCTCAGACAAAAGCGAACCATAAATATCTTGATAATGAAATACTTCTTGGCAATCATTGGCGGCGGACCTGCTGGTTACACCGCTGCGGAAAAAGCCTCCAAACAGGGCAAGTCGGTGGTCATCTTCGAGCAGAACGCATTGGGCGGCACATGCCTCAATGTGGGCTGTATCCCTACCAAAACGCTGCTCTACAGTGCAAAACAGTACTACAACGCGCTGCATGCCGACAAATACGGTGTGAAAGCCGAAGGGGTGCAGTTCGACTACGCTAAAATAGCACAGCGCAAGAACAAGGTGGTCCGCAAACTCGTTGCAGGCATCAAGCAAAAACTCAACAACGACTGCTGCACAGTCGTTCCTGCTGCCGCTAAAGTGCTCAGCCGCACCGACGACACCGTCGTCCTGGAAGCCGCAGGGCAGCAGTATGAGGCGGAGAACCTGCTCGTCTGCACAGGTTCGTCCAACTTCGTGCCGCCTATACCGGGCGTGCAGGACAATCCCGCTGTCTGGGACTCCACTTCCGCTCTTGCCGCTACCGAACTGCCCGCAAGCATGATTATCGTCGGCGGCGGAGTCATCGGCATGGAGTTTGCCACGCTCTACCACGAGCTGGGCGTGCCCGTCACCGTCATTGAGGCTATGCCTGTCATCCTGCCCAACCTCGACCAGGATGTGGTCAAGGTCCTCCGCGACAAGTACGAGAAAGCCGGTATCCGCATCCTCACCGACACTAAGGTCATGTCACTCAATGGCAATCAGGTGACTGCCCAACCGGCTGAAGGCGAAGCCATTACCCTCGAAGCAGAGCATATACTCATCAGCGTCGGCCGCCGTCCTAACCTTGACGGACTGGAGGCTCTCGAGGGCCTGGAGTTCACACGCAAAGGCATACAGGTGGACGACAGCATGCGCACCAACCTCCCCAACGTCTATGCCGCAGGCGACATTACCGGCAAAATAATGCTGGCGCACGTTGCTTCCCGTCAGGCGGAAGTGGCCGTCAGTCGCATGCTCAAGCAGATACCAGTGCAGCGCATTGCCTACAACGCCATCCCCTCCGTCGTTTACACCAACCCCGAAATAGCTTCGGTCGGACTCACGGAGAAAGAGGCGGAGGATATACCGCACGAAGTGCGCACCATGCCCATGACCTTCTCCGGACGCTTTGTGGCTGAAAACGAGGGAGAAACAGGCTTGTGCAAGATGCTCGTCGATACCAAGCACCGCACCGTCCTCGGTGTGCACATGATTGGCAATCCCTGCTCCGAGTTCGTGGCGGCTGCCTCTTTTGCGGTCCGCATGGGCTACACCATCGAGGAGTTCGAGCAGGTTGTCTTCCCGCACCCCACGGTCAGCGAGATACTGAAAGAGATACTCTAAAACTGATATACTATGGAGCACAAATTGGAAAACCGCCCCTGGAAAGTTGTTCAGAGCCGCAATATACTGGACCTCGGTCCGTGGCTCAAAGTGCGGCAGGAGGAGGTGGAACTCCCCAACGGGCGGCGTATCCCGACGTGGTTCGTGTTTGAGTTTCCCGACTGGATTAACGTCATTGCCCTCACCAAAGACGGCAAGATGGTCATGGAGGACCAGTACCGCCATGCTCTCGGAGAGACTCACTACGAGATTTGTGCAGGCGTTGTGGACCCGGGCGAGACCCCTCTTGAAGCGGCAAAACGCGAATTGAGCGAAGAAACAGGCTTTGGCGGAGGGCATTGGGAACTTTTCATGGAACTTTCGCCCAATCCCACCAACCACAACAACCATAGCTACACCTTCCTTGCCACGGGTGTCGAGCCGCTTGAGGCGCAGCACCAGGAGCAGACGGAGGACATTCATGTCCACCTCATGGAGCCTGCCGAGGTTAAGGAAATACTGGAGCAGGGCGGTATCGTGCAGGCGTTGCACGCCGCTCCCCTCTGGAAGTTCTTCGCTACAGCGAAGGACTGACAATATCCGGCATATCCGGAACTGCTTGGTTATCCGGCCTTTCCGGAGCAACCGGCACAACTGAACGAACACAGCGGGGCGGCCTGTCGCCCGCTTCGGCGGGAGGAAAGTCCGGGCAACACAGAGCACCATACCGGCTAACGGCCGGCAGGCAGTAATGTTTGGTCCCTGGAACAGCGACGATTGGCGTCCTTCAGCGCAGGAGAGGCATGCAAGTGAACCGCCCTGCGTGGACGATGAAACGGCTACACTATGGGTTGCAATCCCGAGTAAACCGGCGTTTGAGGGTGGCTCGCCCGAGCCGGAGGGTAGGGAGCGTAAGAACGGCGCAGTAATGTGTCCGCCAAGATTAATGACAGGCACGCAGACCCTGTCTGCGCACAGAACCCGGCTTATAGCCCCGCTGCGTTCTTTTTTCGTGCATTTCACCCCCAATATACTTGCATTTTTCGTGCATTTCAGCACCAATATACTTGCATTTTTCGTGCATTTCAGCACCAATAAACTTGCATTTTTCGTGCATTTCAGCACCAATATACTTGCATTTTTCGTGCATTTCAGCACCAATATACTTGCATTTTTTGTGCATTTCAGCACCAATAAACTTGCATCTTTTGTGCATTTCAGCACCAATATACTTGCATTTTTCGTGCATTTTTGAATGATTTTTCTTGTACAGGTGAATTATTCTCACTACCTTTGCAGCGGTTTTGCTGCATACTAACATTAGTAAATCTTTAGTGATTCTTTAGTGATTCTTTAGTGATTCGTTAGTTATTAAACAAATAATACCGAGATAAAAATATACACAACCTATGGCAAAAGTCAAACTTACACATCCCTTTGCCGAGATTCACGGCTCTATCGGCAATGACAAGATTATCAACCGGCAGAAGAAGTACCGCGATGAGCGCGGTCGGGTCATCCACGAAGGCATACAGGAGGCTTATGCCGTCAAGAACCCCCGAGACTATAAGAAGAACCCGCCCACAGGAGCCGAACTTGCCAATTTCAACCGCTGGACCGAGGCTTGCCGCCGTGCTGCACAAATTCTCTTCATCGCCCGCCTTGACTTCCTCCCTGCTGACCAACAGGAGCAAGCCGTTGCCGAGGAATCTCGCCGCCGCCGCTTCTCTGGCATTCCCGACTATTACACCATCAACGAAGCCCGCGAACTGCTTGCCGGATACAAGGCACGCTTCAGGGCACAACTTCCTGGCACGCGTGGAAAGCACCCCGATGCAGATGCCACCATTGACACGGAAAAAGGCTCCGGCAAACGCTATGCACAGTTTCCCGCTTTCCTCCGCGCAGTCATCTATAGGAGAATATGATACACTAATTAAAACGAAAGAGAAAAATAAAAAATAGGAGAATAAAAAACTTGTTTGTCAAAAAAATACAAAACGAAAAAGTAGAATAAAAGGTTTGTTGGTCAATTGTTATTAATTATTGTCTGATAAAAGCCCAGCAAACACATATCGGCAACCACATGTCGGTATGTGTTTTTATTTTGTCAGGTGCGCAGTGCGTCAGCACGGCGTTTGTAGTCTCACCTGTTGGCGACTGTTTCCGCACAATGTGTACAGTTTATATCCGTAATAGTGTGTATTTGTGCTGTGAGTACCCATAATTTGGGGCATATAAGCTACTACGTTGATTTGTGGCATATAAGCTACTACGTTGGTCGGGCTTTGCAGGGGTTCACAAGTTCCGCATTGTTGCACAATACCGTAGCCCTTCCAATCCCTAACGCGGAAAGAATTACGCCTCGAACTGCTGGCGATGTTTCATAATCGTCGGCAGGTTCTTAGATGCCCATGCCGTCAGTTCCTGCACAATAGGCACCAGTTCCTTGCCCATCGGCGAGAGGCTGTACTCCACGCGAGGCGGAATCTCCGGATAAACTTTGCGGACGATGAGGTCATCCGCTTCGAGCGTGCGCAACGTACTGCTTAATACGCGCGTGCTGATGTCAGGAATGACGCGATGCAGTTCATTGAAACGGATCGTGCCGTGCTCATTGATATCCAACAGCACAAGGAATCCCCATTTGTTACCAAACCGTGCGATGACATTACGCACCGGGCACATCTCAAACATTGAGTTCTTACTATCTTTCTTTTGCATAATATATTTTCGTTATTTTTTGGGGTCCCCGACAGACGCTAACGTAGCGCGCCTGGTGGGGAGAGGAGGAAACGTGGCAATTATACGAGTTATGAAATAACGATGTCATTGACCACCGTTTCCGACGACAAAGGTACTGTAAAATACTGATATACGCAATAGTTTCAAAAAAAAAGTAAGTTTTTTATAAAAATTTATTTTCATAATGTGCTGTATTTGCAAAAATAGATAAAAAGGTTACTATGTCACCTATTTGTAACCTCTTGCATATGTCGAAAAAATGTAGTACCTTTGCACTCGATTTTGAAACACAAACACAAAAATTATACGATTATGAAACAGATTGAAACAATAAAGAGCGGAAAGAATTTCACCGCCGTAACAGCAGGTACTTTTGATGAGATTATTGAACACGAACTGCCGATGGGTCCCGATTTCACCCTCAAAGGCAAAGTCTTTTTAGGCCAAGCTTTGGGTGCTACCGGAGCAGAGTTGTCTTACCAGACACTTGTTCCCGGACAAGACAGCGGTTTCCTTCACACGCACAAAACGCACGAGGAGTTGTATTTCATTCTTCGTGGCGAAGGTACGTACCAAGTGGACGGCGAGCAATTCCCTGTTAAGGAGGGAGCTGTGGTACGTGTTGCACCGGAAGGCAAACGTGCGTTGAAGAACACCGGCAAAGAGAACTTGACTATGCTTTGCATCCAATACAAAGCGAATGCGTTCACCGATGCAGACAGCCCCATGACGGATGGCACTATCCTGAATGAGCCGCTGAATTGGTAATTGAACTTGTCGTGATTATCAAAAGAATAATATGAGTGAAATACTTATTTCCGAGAAGCAAGTGCAGAGTGTGATGACCAAGTCGTCACTGCCCGTGGGCGGTTACTCGGTGAACCCGTATGTGGGGTGTACACA
>JAFPZY010000052.1 GCA_017417025.1 Paludibacteraceae bacterium
ACCAGCTCTACATCGGCAAGCACGAAGTAGTAGAGACCAAGTACTACATCAAGGCTCAGATGAGCGAGAATGCTAACGACTGGGCTTGGACTGAGATGCAGAAGAACGATGACGAGGTTTACACCCTTGACCTGAAGTACTTCGGCGGCACCGGCGTTAACTTCAGCACCGAGCAGAAGGAAGGCGACGAGTCTCTCATCACCTTCGAGACTCTTGGCATCGAGCCCGTTGTTTACGACGTAATCCGCTACACTGTTAGCGAGACCGGCACTCTTGCAGCCGAGATCATCGGTCACGATGCACCTTGTGTCAATGAGTTCGGCATCATGTTCAACAACGAATTCCTGCAGGGCGAACTCAATCCTGCCAACGCTCAGGAGTACATGCTCCTCGGTATGAAGTTTGCAGAGAACGACGAGTTCACTCTCTACAACAACTGCGCTCAGGAAGGCTGGGTTGTTGCTCTTGACGAGGCAAGCACTGCCGGCATCGTTATTGAGAATGAGAAGTATGTCGTTAAGGCCGCTGGCACTTACGACCTCTACATCAAGATCTTCGACGGTCAGTCCGGCCTCTACATCGAAAAGCAGAACGACAAGTGCGAAGAATACGGACTCATCCTCAATGGCGTTAAGAAGTATCTCGACTACGCTGATGTCAAGGTTTACGAGGACAAGCAGGGCGAACTCGTCGTTAATGTCAAGATCTTCCAGCTCGACTACACCTTCTCCGTTGGTGATGCCTTCACACTCTTCAGCGAGTGCTCCGACGAAATCAACGCTGCTTTGGCTAACATCGACCTCTCGAAGATTGACGGCATCGAGTACGACGCTGCAACCAAGACCTACAAAGTCACTAAGGCTGGTGCTTACTCCATCTTCATCAAGATGAATGACGAGGATATCGCCGAAGTCACCATCGATGAAGATAAGAGCGCTACTGCTATCGACAATGCCCAAGTCGAGATGATGGATGGCAAGTTCGTCCGCGACGGACAGCTCTTCATCATACGCGAAGGCGTTATCTACAACGCACAGGGCGCGGTCATCCGTAAGTGATTTGGCTCCTGAAAAGCGGACTTACATCCGCTGAATATACGAAAAGCGGCTCGAAAGAGCCGCTTTTCTGGTTAAATTTTAGTTTTTTCTGCCCGCTACTCTTGCACGTTTGGCATAAATGTTGTACCTTTGTTGCGGACTTTTACAACTAATCCTAAATATTACAAAACAATGAGAAAAGCTTTTGTTATTTCTTTGCTCGCTTTGTGCGGCACCGTCATGGCGCAGAACGACACTATCCAGCAGCCCAAAGACTCCGGCTTCGTCTTCACCACTGTCGATAGCGTCGGCATCACTCCTGTCAAAAACCAGTTCCGCAGCGGCACATGCTGGTGCTTCTCTACGCTCGGTTTCCTCGAGAGCGAGGTTATGCGTATGAACAAGGGCAAACAGGTGGACTTCAGCGAGATGTTCGTTGTCAGCCACACTATGGTTGACCGAGCCGAGTACGCTGTTCGCATGTACCAGAGCGCGCAGTTCTCTGCCGGTGGAAGTGCCTACGATGTCATCTACTGCATGAAGCACTACGGCCTTGTGCCGCAGGACGCTATGCCCGGTATCAAGTATGGCAGCACTCCCGCTGACACCCTCCCCGTTCACGCCGAACTCGACGCTGTTGCCGGCGGCTATGTAAAGGCTCTTGGCCGCAACCTCAAGAAGCTCACTCCCGTCTGGAAGCAGGGACTGCAGGCTGTCTATGACACCTATCTCGGCGAATGCCCCGAGAAGTTCACCGTCGATGGCAAGGAGTACGACCCCTTCTCTTATGTTAAGTCGCTCGGGCTCAATGCCGATGACTATGTCAGCATCACTTCCTACACCCACCACCCCTATTCTTACGAGGAGGGCCATCCACGCTTCGTCCTTGAGGTGCCCGACAACTGGCGTATGGACCAGATGTACAACGTGCCTATGGAGGACCTCATGCGCATCATCGACAACGCTATCGAGAAAGGCTACACCATGGCTTGGGGTGCTGATGTCAGCGAGACCGGCTTTACCCGCAAGGGCGTGGCTGTAGTGCCTGACGAGGCTCACGGTGCCGACATCACAGGCTCCGATATGGACCACTGGCTCGGACTCAGCGCAAGCGAGAAGAGAGAGGAACTCACCAAGCGCCCTCTTCCCGAACTCGAAATCACGCAGGAGATGCGCCAGAAGGCTTATGACAACTGGGAGACTACCGACGACCACGGCATGCAGATTTTCGGTACTGCCAAAGACCAGACCGGCAAGCTCTACTACATGATTAAGAACTCATGGGGCACCGACCGCATGGACTACAAGGGCATCTGGTATGTTTCGCGCGCCTTCATGGAGTACAAAACCAACGACATCCTCGTCCACAAGGACGCTATTCCTAAGGACATCCGCAAGAAACTCGGCATCTGATTGCCCCCTTGCCCGCCCGCTTGCGCGCCCGCTTCGCAGTATCCCGCTTCGCAGTATCCTGCTCCGCTGGGTACGCAGGCTTCCAGCCTGCGGTAATGACACTCCACTGGGTACGCAGGCTTCCAGCCTGCGATGATAAGGTTCCCCGCCGGGTTTCCAGCCTGCGATAGAAATACAATCACCAAAGATAGGAGAGCTTCGTCTCTCCTGTCTTTCAACTTTCAACTCCCCATGTCCCGTCATCTCTCCAACGCCCTTTTTCTCGTCTTCCTTTTGTTTTTCGTCCTCCTCTCTCCGTGGACGCGTGCCAATGTCAGTTTCACTGGCGTTCTTCTCTCCGCCTCTGCCCTCATGTGCATACTCTCTTTTTGGTATGGGCGCTCTTTTTGGCAGCAGCACTGGGCGGCTTTTCTTGCCTCTTTTTCCTCGCCGCGTCCGTCTTTTGTTGTTCTCTTTTTCTCTCTTCCTCTTCTCGCAGTGCTTGTCGTTTGGCTTCTCTCCACAGGGCACACAAATGCGCGTATTGTGGTGCTTGTAAATAGGTTGTATGGCTTGCACTCGCCTGCCAATCCTGCTGTTCTTATTGTCTCTCTCACGTTCTTGCCCCTTTCTATTGAACTGTTTTTCCGTTGTTATGTGCAGCCGGCTTTTTCTGTTCTTCTTCCCGATGTCGGTCACTCTTCCTGGCTCAAACCTCTTCTTGTTGCCGTACTTGTATCTCTTCTTGCGGCTTTGTTCTTTCTCCCTGCGGGCCATCTTCCGTTTGTCCTTTTTGTCTTCCTTCTTCACTTGCCCTTCGCTCTCCTTTATGCCTTTTTCCCCTCGGCCCTCTTTTCCATTGTCCTGTCTCACGTCCTCTTAATCTGCACCTTCCTCCTTCTTTCTCTCCCCCTGTAGCCTCTCCCCCCTTCTCTGCCTTGCAACCTTCCTCCCTTTTCTCTGCCTTGCAACCTTCCCTCCTTTTTCATACTCCCTATAGAGCCTCCCCTCCCCTCTAAAGTCTTTCCTTTGTCTTTCTAATCCTATAGAGCCCCTCTTGGTCTTTATAGCCTTTCCTAATTTCTATAGAGTTCTCCTTTGCCTCTATAGCCTTTCCTCTTTTCCTCTCTATCTCCTATAGTTTTTGTCTCTATCTCCTATAGCTTTTCGTCTTTATCTCCTATAGCTTTTCGTCTTTATCTCCTATAGCTTTTCCTTTTTATCCCCTATAGCCCTTCATTGTCTTTATTATTTTCTTTTTCTCCCTTTCCTCTTCCTGTCTTTGTTGCAGTTATATTGCTGTTTTTCTGCTGTTTCCATGCTGCTACCTTCTGCCATTCCACTGTATTTACCGAAGGATAACCGAAGGATAACCGAAAGATAACCGAAGGATAGAGCCGACATCAGCGGGAAACCGCCCCGATTTTCGCTACACCGTTCCCGTCACTCCTCTGCATGCTCATCAAAAAGGCTGGACCCTTCTCGGATCCAGCCCTCTTGTTAAGCCGCCTTTCTCTTGGGCGGCACTCGTTGCTCTTGTCTGCGCCTTACTTCTTGAAGTAGCGGTTGAACAGCCCCTGGAAGCCTGCGCCGTGGCGTGCTTCGTCTTTGGCCATTTCGTGAATAGAGTCGTGGATAGCGTCCAGACCTAAGGCTTTCGCCTTCTTCGCGATGTCCATCTTGCCTGTGCATGCACCCTCTTCGGCGAGCATGCGTTTCTCCACGTTGGTCTTTGTGTCCCATACCAGTTCACCCAGCATCTCTGCAATGCGGGCGGCGTGGTCGGCTTCTTCAAAGGCGTAGCGGCGGAAAGCCTCTGCTATCTCCGGATAGCCCTCGCGGTCTGCTTGTCTGCTCATTGCTAAGTACATACCTACTTCCGAGCACTCGCCCGTGAAGTGTTTCTTCAGGCCGTCCAGTATGAACGCGCCGTCTTCGTTCTCGGGGATGGCTTTTGCAATGCCAAGCTCATGCTCGGTTACAAACTGCAGACCGGCGTTCTCTTCCATCTTCTTGAATTTCTCGCCCGGCACTTTGCATTGCGGGCAACGTTCTGGGGGAGTGTCACCTTCGTGCACATACCCGCAAACGGGACAAATCCATTTTGCCATAGTTCTTGTGTTTTGTTGGTTAATACTATATATCGTCTTTCGACTTAATATCAATTATTAGTTGTCACTTGTCAATTACCGCAGTCTCGTTATCAGGTTGTATGCCTGATATATACCAAGTTCGCCTGCTTTGCTCAGGTCGGCTATGCCTTTCTCTGTCTCGTCTGTGTATATATATGTCAGTCCCCTGTTGAAGTAGGCTTCCGCAAAGTCTTGGTCGCGTTCTATCGCTCTGTCGTAGTGCGCTATGGCGGCGGCAAAGTTCTTTTGCGCGCAAAGCATGTTGGCCTTGTTGTAGTATGCAAACGCGAAATCAGGTTCGCGCTGTATCACGTAGTCATAGTCGCGCAGCATAATCTCGAAGTCCATCTCCGCTTGCTTGGCTGCCGTCTTGCCCTGGTACTCGCTTTGAAACTCACCGCTTGCACGCTGGTATTCAATCTGTTTGTATCTCCAGTTCGCTCTGCAGAAGGTGTATAGCACGCTCTCGTTCAGGCCTTTGCTCCCGCCTTGTTTCTGCAGCCAGGTCAGTGCTTTGGTGCAGTCGTCTATGGCGGAAACGTAGTCTTGAACCAGCGCAAACTCCATCGCCCGTGCAAAATACAGGTCTGCGTCCTGTCTCACGTCAAGGCGTTGCGACAGCTTGCTGATGTTCTCGAAGTGGGTGCTCACCATATCCGCTGTCAGGCTGGTCTCGCTCGGAGTCAGTTTCACGGGCGACGGCAGGTGTCTTTCTTTGTTGTATGCCTCTGTCAGCAGGGGCTGGTAGTTCGTACGCCTTAGTTCCTGTTTCTGTGCATAGTAGCTCACTATGATGTTCGGCTCGTTCACTACGTCCGCATATCTTTTTTGTATGCTTCCGCGTGTCTGTGAGTTGTAGTCCGCATCTTCTTCCGGAGCCTCGGTCCCGTTTTGTGCAGTCAGTGCCGAGAACTCTTTCCGCCTGTCTTTCTTGCGGGGCTGTGCTTTGGCGGTCTGCATTGAGGTGTCAGGCATGCTGTCCCTTTGCATGCTTGCGGTCTGTTGCAGACTGTCTTTGTGCTGCTCCAGCTCGTATGCTGCTTTCCGCAGACTGTATGCCGCTTTCTTGTCGCCGAGTGCTGTCTTGGCTTGCGCTGCAAGGTAGTACGCCGGCAGAAAATACGGGTATGCCGCACGCAGTGTGTCAAAGTCCGCCGCCGCCCGCTTCCACTGCCCCAGCTGCATCAGCGTCATGCCGCGCTGGTATCTCATCTCTGTCTCTTCCGGCGCAAGTTCTATTGCCTTGTCAAGGTCGTCCAATGCGCGGTTCCAGTCCCACAGCTCGGCTCTCATCATCCCTCTGTTGTATCTGCATTGTGCGTCTTCCGGCGCTAAGGCCACGGCCTGGTCGTAGTCGGCAATAGCCCCCCTGTAGTTGTGCCGCCTGTAGTTCAGCACGCCTCTGTTGATGTAGTCGCCTGCCCATTTAGAGCCGAGGTCTATTGCCTTGTTCAGCGCTTCCAGCGCCTCGTCCTCGTCGCCTTGTTGCAGTTTCACCACTCCTAATGCCGACCAGCTGCCTGCGTTCTGTGAGTCGTATTTGGTCGTAGCCGTCAGTGCTTCAACGGCGCAGGCGGTGTCCTTGTTGTTCAGGCATATAACGCCTTTCTCGAACAGCAGGGTGGGGTTCTGCGGCTCTTTGGCAAGCAGGTGCTCCATGTCGGCCATCGCGTCGTCGAAGTGCTCTTGTGCTGCTCTCACGTCTGCGCGCAGCATCAGGTAGGTCTTGTTCTCGGGCGCGAATATCAGTGCCTCCGTGAAGTCATTCTCCGCCTCGCCGTACATGTTCAGCTGCCGCCTTACATACCCGCGTGTGTAGAATGCGCCTGGCTGGAAAGGGTTCAGCTCTATCGACGAGTCGCAGTCTTTGAGTGCTCCTGTGTAGTCCTGAAGCTGTATCTTCGCTATCGCCCTTAGCAGATAAGGCTCTGCTAAATAGGGCTTTAACTTGATTACTTGGTTGAAGTATTGTATCGACAGCACATAGTCCTCAAAATACAGAGCATTCCTCCCTATCGCGGTTATCCTGTCTGTGTTCAACTGTGCGCTCGCGCTGCCTGATATGCCTGCCAGCACAAGAATAAGGATTATTATATGTCTCGCTTTGCTTCTCAGCATAATTCCGTGTGCAAAGGTACAAAAACTCTGCCATTGCTGCAAATCTTTATGAAAATTTTTTTCCCCTTTTTTCTTGCTATTCCGCGGAAATTGTTGTACCTTTGCAGGCTTTTAAGGAATTAGAGTGGCTGTTATGGACTATTCGGTGGCGCATTTTACATATTCTTTTGCTGAAGACTGGCAGCGTGAGCTTTTCGAGCAGGCGTTGGCGGACATCGGGTTCGACTCTTTTTGCGGCTCCGATGCCTATGTGCAGACTGCTTTGCTCGATGCCTCTGCCCTTGATGAGCTTGTCGGTGCCACTGACGGTGTGTCGCTCGTCTCTATAGAGCGTTGCCCCGATGCCAACTGGAATGTGGTTTGGGAGGCGGAGCACGTCCCGCACGACCTGCCGCTTGGCATTCAGATTGTTCCCGACTGTGCTTTCGGCTCCGGCACACACCCTACCACCCGCATGCTCCTCTCCTCTATGCTCTCGCTCGGCAGTGCCTTCATGTCAGGCCGTCATGTGCTTGACAATGGCTGCGGCACCGGCATTCTGGCTGTTCTTGCGGCACGTCTCGGGGCTGCATCTGTCCGTGCTGTGGACATGGACCCGCACAGTGTCGCCAGCACGCGTGCCAATGCTGCGCGCAACGGAGTCGCAGTTGATGTAGTGCAGGGCACCGAGCCTGTTGAAGGGCACTATGACCTTATATTAAGTAATATACACCGCAATGTCCTTCTTGGGCAAATGCCGCTCTATGAGCGCTTCCTCACGCAAGGGGGCGAGTTGTGGCTGAGCGGCTTCTATGAGTCTGACTGTCAGCCGCTTGTTAAGGCAGCGGCTCTTGAAAATATGAAACTCTTGGAGCAACACTGCTCTGACGGATGGTGCATGCTCCGTTTGTTGCGTGAATAGCCGTGTCTGTCATTTGTGCCATATCAACTCCTCACGGGACAGGCGGCATAGCAGTCGTCCGTATCAGCGGCTCGGGGGCTGTCGCTCTCGCAGAGAGGCTTGTCGGAGGCAGGCCGCTGGACAGGCAGCTCTGCTTCAGGCGCATTGACGACCTTGATGATGTGGTCGTTTCTGTCTTTCGCGCACCTCATTCTTACACCGGCGAGGATGTTGTTGAAATATCCTGTCACGGCAGTGTCTATATTCAGGAGGAGCTCCTCCGCCGTCTCATCGACTTGGGCGCGCGCCTTGCCGAGCCTGGCGAGTTTACGCGCCGTGCTTTTGTCAATGGACGTATGGACCTTGCGCAGGCTGAGGCTGTCGCCGACCTTATTGCCGCACAGACACGCGGGGAGAAAGATGTCGCCCTCAGCCAGATGCGCGGCAGTGTCTCAAGCGAGTTGGAGCATCTGCGTGAGCAGCTTCTTACTTTTACGAGCCTGCTGGAGCTTGAACTTGATTTCGCCGACCATGAGGACCTCGTTTTTGCCGAGCGGACTGCCATGTCCGGCCTTGTGCACGAAGTGGCGCAGCGGATTGACGCTCTCATAGACTCTTTCAGCACGGGGCAGGCACTGCGCAGAGGTGTGCAGGTGGCTATTGTCGGTGCTGCCAATGCCGGTAAATCCACGCTCTTGAACGCCCTGCTCGGTGACGAGCGCGCTATAGTGAGCGACATCCCCGGCACAACACGCGACACGGTGGAGGACACTCTGGTCATTGGCGGTGTCCTCTTCCGCCTCATTGACACTGCGGGGCTGCGGCAGACGGAGGACCCTGTGGAGCAGATGGGGATGCAGCGCAGCCGCAAGGCTGTCGATAAGGCCGACATCGTGGTCCGGGTCATCGACGCTTCCGCAGGAGAGGCTGACGGTTGTTGCCCTGCTGACGGCGGCAAACATGTTGTCACTGTGTACAATAAGGCCGACTTGCTTGCGCCGGAAGACAAGCGGCAGGAGGGAGGGCTTTATCTCTCTGCCAAGTCCGGCGATGTGGCTGCACTCAGGGACGAACTGCTGAATCATGCCCGCCTTTTGCTGGCGCGGCAGGAGAACTGCGGCACTGTTGTCTCTTCGGTGCGCCATTACGAGGCGCTCAAAACTGCGCGGCAGGCTTTGGAGAATGTAATGCGCGGCATGGACGCGGGGCTCGGCTCGGAACTGCTGGCTGTTGATTTGCACGACTGCCTCGATGCGCTCGGCTCTGTCACAGGCCGCATCACCTCCGACGAAGTGCTGGGGAACATATTCTCCAAGTTCTGTATCGGGAAATAGAAAGAGCAGAGTCCGGAAACAGATAGAGCGGAATCCGGAAGATGAAAAAGAAGTCATTACATAAAATGAAGGATATAACATTAACTAAAAAATACAACATGATGAAAAAGTTTTTTTGTGTCACTCTCTTTGTGTTGAGTGCGTTTGCTGTGTCTGCACAGCTCAATGTGGTTTCTGTATCAGGGAAACAGATTGTCGATAAGGAAGATAACTACCTTCTTCGCTTTTATGACGGGGAGTATCAGCTCATGGGCGTTGATTATTTCGACAATCCGGAAGTCCTCCTTGTGCTCGGCACTTCGCGTGATCAGGCTTCGGCGGCGCTGACCCAGATCGCCCAGTGGTTTGATGGTGCCAAAAAAGGAACCTCAATGCAGATAAAGCAGGGTAATTTAGTCTTCAATTTCACCAAAGTGTCAGGCTCGGAGTTCCTCGTCTCGCAGGGAGATTCCCACTATTCGCAGTGCGTTTACGAAGTGCTTGTTCCCGCTCTCAAGAAGCATGAGACTTTCCTGAAAGACGTGGTTTGTACCCCCTTCCCTGTTGCGCATTACAAAAAGGGCGACCTCAAGCAGATGCTGAAAAAGCTCTCCAAGTAAGGCTCTTTTCACCGGCTTTGTGTCTGCGATGCCGTTGCCCGGATTCACTTTGTGCATCTTCCTGTGTCTTGCCTGCTGTGTTGGAAGCGCGGCCAGCAAGACTGTAAATCTGCATGTTGCCTGCGGTTCATGCTCTGCGTCCTCGCTGGCTGAAGTGGTGGAGGGCGGAGGAGTGGAGCTTCCTGCGGTCGTGCCCGCTGACGACTGCCTGTCCGCAGGATGGACCTTTGCCGGCTGGGCGGCGGCAGCGTGCGGAGCTTCGTCCGTTGCTCCCGACTTGCATGGGGCGGGGGAGACCTATACTCCTGCCGCAGAAGAAGAGGACTTGTATGCCGTCTTCTCGCAGACTACAGGGGGCGGCTATCGGCTTGTCACTGAGCCGCTTGACAACTGGGCGGGGCGTTATCTGGTGTCTTCCTGCGACTCTCTTTTTATGGACGGGGCATTGCAGGGGGGCAGAGACGGCATTGGCGCTCCTGACGCTTTTGTCAAGCCGGGGAAGGCGCTTGACGGCACTGTCGTCTCTGACGACTGGGGCGACTTGCACTCACTGACTATCACTGCCGTATCTGCCAATCTGTCAAAAGGTTACCTGCTTGCTACACAGGCTGCGTCCACGCCGTATTTTTACACGACCACCGCTGCGTCCGACGGCTCGATGAGTGCCACCGCCAACAAGTCCACTGCCGCATCGCACCCTTTCTTTATTTATGTAACTGACAAGGGGGAGGCGACAATCAGGGTGCACACGTTCTCGCTCCGCTACAACGCGGAGCAGCGCATGTTCCGCTTTTACGGGGCCGCTGCCAACGAGCCTGTTTCCCTCTACAGGAAGACTCCGCAGCAGACAATATGGTCGTCTTCTCCAGCCTGCGGAAGCGCGGTTCAGCCGGAGCGCGGGACCGTGGTGTTCATGGTGGACGGAGTGCAGGACAGCGTCATTATGGCAGACGGGCTCGGCCGTGTCTCTCCTTACAAGCCGCCTGTCTCTTGTCATGGCAGGAGGTTCTGCGGATGGGCGGAGCAGCCGCTTGATGTGCAGCAGTCGCCGCCGGAATACGTGGATTTCCAAGTGGCGGTCTTTGGTGGCGGGCAGACTGTTGTCCATGCAGTGTTTGCCACTGTCCACAACGGCGAACTGACAGATATTGTGGAGGAAGCGGAGCATGAGGACTTCAACTCATGCACACCCGCAGCATCTTACAAAGAGGACGTTCAGACAATGGCAACGGCTTGCGGACTAAGGTGGGAGTACAGCTTCGGATGTCCTTCCGTAACAGGCAGTTCAGTGTTCTTCAACAACACCACCGGCTTTCGCCTGCAGCAGCAGAAACCGAAGAAAGAGGAAGTAGTTGCAGGCGGCAGGCACGGCGTTATGCAGCAGGGCGGGGAGGTGTATCTTGAACTGCTCACACTTGTAGAAGACCTTGTCAAAGTGACATTTATGGCGGGCAGAAACTCCGGTGCGGTCAGTGCCGAAGTCTCTTATCTGGACGGCGGCAATTGGAGTGAAGGTCAGCCGTTGTCAATGATGACAACCCGCGGCACAATGAACACCCTGCAGCTGCCTTCGCCGCTCACGACACGCGTCCGCATCCGTATTTCGTCGCTCGGAACGACGGCCAACTACCTTTATCTGGACGACTTTGTCTTCTATGCCCGCCAAAGAGTCCGGACGCTGTCGGACTACTCCTCTTCTTGCCGGCCAGCAACAACGGACATCCCTGTTCAGGGCGTGCAGGGCGGCGGGCAAAGCGGCACCGCGCAGAAGATAATAAGCAACGGCCGACTGCTCATCACGGGCGGCGGCACAGTGCGTGACATACTCGGCAGACCGGTACGCGAATCAGCTACCCTTGAGCTACCCTTGAGCTACCCTTAGGCCACCCTTAGGCCACCCTTAGGCCACCCTTAGACCACCCTTAGGCCACCCATGAACACCACATGAGCCACCAGAGAACACCACATGAGGCACCATAAAAAATGACAAACACTATGACTTACCAACAGGCAACAGACTATCTTTTTGCTTCGCAGCCGGCGTTTCATATTGTCGGCGCAGCGGCTTACAAACCCGGGTTGCAGAATACATACTCCCTGATGGAGCACTTGGGCAATCCGCACCTGCGTTTCCGCAGTGTGCATGTGGCGGGCACCAACGGCAAAGGCTCGGTGTCTCATCTCATTGCGGCTTCGTTGCAGTGCGCAGGCTTGAGGGTGGGGCTTTACACTTCGCCGCACCTGCTGGACTTCCGCGAGCGCATACGCATCAACGGACAGATGATCGGGCAGCAGGAGGTGGTGAGGTTTGTGGAGGAGAACCGCAGCTTTCTTGACGCACTCAAGCCCTCTTTCTTTGAGACGGCGATGGCGATGGCGTTTGACTGTTTTGCCCGCGAGCAGGTGGACGTGGCAGTGGTGGAAGTGGGGCTGGGGGGCCGTCTGGACTCTACGAATATCATCTCGCCGCTGCTCTCGGTGATTACCAATATCGGGCTTGACCACACAGAGTTTCTTGGCAGCACTCTGCCGGAGATTGCTGCGGAGAAAGCGGGGATAATTAAGCAGGCAACTCCTTGTGTCATAGGTGAGACGGACCCGCAGACGGCTCCCGTGTTCCTGAAGAAGGCGGAGGAGTGCGGCATCCTCGGCGACGGCTTGGAGACCTCCGGCTGCAGGCTGTGGTTTGCCGACCAATGCGCCTACTTGAGGCGCTGCCGTCTGCACGATGCGCCCGAGTGCCAGTTGCACGGACTTTATCAGGACAAGAACATGCAGACTGCCTATGTCGCTCTGCGCGCGCTGTATCCTGTGTTCCCTTCTCTGCGTTCAGAAGCCGTAAAGCGGGGCTTTGCCGAAGTGTGCACGCTGACAGGGCTGCGCGGACGCTGGGAAGTGCTGGCAAAAGAGCCGCTTGTGGTGTGTGATACGGGGCATAACAGCCACGGAATCAAGTACGTGGCGGAACAGCTGCGCGAGCAGAAACGCCCGTTGCGCATTGTGTTCGGCATGGTGGACGACAAGGACGTGGACACCGTAATGCAGCTTATGCCGCGTGAGGCTGTGTACTACTTCACGCAGGCACGCACCCGACGCGCTATTCCGGCGGAGCGTATGCGTGCGCTGTGGCGGCAAGTGGCGGGAGAGAAGGCTGCCGCATCCTGTTATCAGACTGTGGAGGAGGCTGTAAAGGCTGCCATAAAAGAAGCCGCCGCCGATGATCTGGTGTTCATCGGAGGCAGCAATTACGTTGTGGGAGAGGCTCTCAGCCTTTTCCCGAAACAATAGATTGTCAGTTGTTTAGAATTTGTAGCGGATACCGAGGCTGATGTTGTTGTACAGTCCGCCGACACCGAAACCTACGCTGCCGTCATGGGTGTTATCAACACCGATTGTCGGACGCCAGTCAAGTGAAAGCTGGAAGGGGAACCAGAAATCGTACTCGATTCCGATGTGTCCTGCCACACCTGCGTACCAATAATTGGGGGCATCCTTGCTAAAGAGGCCGTATGCACCGGCGGCTCCGCCGACACCCATGTACCAGTGCCACTCACCCTTCTCGTTCCAGGGAACAGGGGCGTTGAACGGGTCAATCCAGTCGTAGGTAACATTACCACCGATACCCATTCCCTTGTACAAAACGGGGATAGCAACGGCTACATCGAGCATGTTGGACTCACCGAAACCGTGTTCATACGAAAAGCCGAGACCCGAACCGGCGTTCACGCCGATTGCGCGGGGCTGTGCACTTGCAATGGCTATGCTTGCAAAAGCCATGATTGCAACAAATAATGCTTTTTTCATAATAATAGTGTTTTTTATTGTTATTGTTTTGTGTGTTATAGTAACTGTGCTTTTTTGTTTTTCGCAAAAAAGCCCGCAAAGTTATAGTTTTTTTGTGAAACCTGCAAGAAAAAAATAAAATAAGTAAACTTTTAGTGAATTTTAGTTTATATTTTAAGGTGTGCGTGCCTGCGTGCGCGTGTGTATGTATGTGCTGCGGAGGAGGCAGGGCGTGTGAGAGAGGGGTGGGGAGAATATGCGGGAGAAGAATGGGAGATGTGTGGGAGGAATATGGGAAATATGCCGGAAATGTGTGTTAAAAGTGCGGGAGAAGTGAGAAAAATATGCGGGAAAAATATGGAGCAAGTGCGGGCAACGGCACGGCGTGATACGGTAGTGTGACGGTAGTGTGACGGTACGGGACAGCGCAATGGATGCCTGCCGCTGTGAGGGTACTGCGAGGGTAGGAGACAGCGGAAAGACGCAGCAAGTTATCGGGTGGGCACAGCAGAAAGAGACTGAGGGCACAGCGGAAAGAGACTGAGGGCACAGCAGAAAGAGACTGAAGGCACAGCAGAAAGAGACTGAGGGCACAGCGGAAAGAGGCTACTGCTTATTCGGGCGGGGAGGCGGTCAGACGCTGAGTGTCAGGTTGCCTTCTTCTTCCTGGCGTTTGAGCCACTGATAGAAGTCCTTGTCCACGCGGACGGTGTAGGTCTGCGAAGTGAAGGTGATGAGGCTGCGCTCGGTCTCGTCGAACACCTGTATTTGGAGTTTTGTCCTTCCCGGATGGGCGGCGACGGCTTCGGCGAGCATTTCCGTCATCTCGCTGTTCACCCGCTCGACTGGCAGGCGGAGAGTGATTTTCTCCAACTGCTTGTCCTGCACATCTTTGAGCAACTCAACCTGTTGCACGACGAACTCATATTCGGCCTCCTGCGCAGGCTTTGGTTTGAACCATTGCCGCCCTGCTCCGCGCTGTTGTATGACACCGGTGATATAGACGTACATGTTAGGCTTGAGCATGGGTGAGCACTGTGTGTAGGTCTGCCCGAAGAGGGTCATCTTGTAGCTGCCCGAGTAGTCCTCGATGAGGTAGCGCCCGTAAGGGTTACCTTTCTGAGAGACAGCCTCTTCCGCAGAGGTGATGATGCCTCCGAGGTGGAGTGGCTGGTTCTCGCGCTTCTCTATCCAGTCGGTGGGTTTGGGCTTGTTCTCGTCTTCAGTATTCCCGCCTTCGTCCCCTCCGCTGTCTGCAGCATTGCGTGCATCAGGCGTGCGCCATCCGTCGAACTGCTGCAACTCAACCGCGGTGACGTTGCATAGGCGGCTCACCTCGAACTCGTACTCGTCGAGGGGGTGGGAACTGAGGAAGATGCCGATGAGGTTCTTTTCGATGTTCAGTCTCTCGATGGGGTTCATCCGTTGCACCTGCGGCAGTTCGGGCTTGGCTATTTCGACGCTCATGCCTCCGAGGTCGCCGAAGAGCGAGTTCTGCTGTTGTGCTTTGTCCTGCTGGTAGAGGTTGCCGTAGCGCATCAGTGTGTCAAGGACGTTCTCACCTTTGGGTGTCTCTGCCACAAGCTGCTCGCGATAGATGCCTTCGAAGCAGTCGAAGGCTCCGCTGAGAGCGAGGCTCTCTACGGTCTTCTTGTTGCAGGCCTGGAGGTTGACGCGCTCAAGGAAGTCGTAGATGTCCTTGTATTTGCCGTTTTCCTCGCGCTCGCGTATGATGGCCTCCACCGCACTTTCGCCGACACCTTTTATTCCCCCGAGGCCGAAGCGTATGTCGCCTTGTTTGTTCACTGTGAAAGTGAGTTCGGACTCGTTCACGTCAGGCTCGAGGACGCTTATTTTCATGGCCTTGCACTCGTCCATGAGCTTGGTTACGGTCTTGATGTCGTCTTTTGAGACGGTGAGGTTGGCCGCCATGAACTCGGCGGGGTAGTGTGCTTTGAGGTAGGCGGTCTGGTAAGCGACCCATGAGTAGCAGGCGGCGTGACTCTTGTTGAAGGCGTAGCTTGCAAAAGCCTCCCAGTCAGTCCAGATTTTCTCCAGGATCTTCTGGTCATGTCCGTTGGCTTTGCCACCCTCCATGAACTTGCCCCGAAGCTCCTGCAGAATAGCCATCTGCTTTTTGCCCATCGCTTTACGGAGTTTGTCGCTCTCGCCGCGTGTGAAGTTGGCGAGCAGACGGCTGAGGAGCATGACCTGCTCCTGATAGACAGTGACTCCGTAAGTGTCCTTCAGGTAACGCTCCATGACGGGGATGTCGTAGGTGACTTCCTCCTGCCCCTGTTTGCGGCGGATGAACTGCGGAATATACTGCATGGGGCCAGGGCGGTAAAGCGCATTCATGGCGATAAGGTCGCCCATCACAGTAGGCTTCAGTTCCTTCATGTACTTCTGCATTCCCGCAGACTCGAACTGGAACACAGCCACCGTTCTGCCTTCCTGGAAGAGGCGGTAAGTCTCCGCGTCGTCGATGGGGATATGGTCGATGTCGATGTCCTCGCCGCGCGCGCGCTTCACGTTTTTGAGGCACTCTTTGATGATGGTGAGCGTTTTCAGGCCGAGGAAGTCCATCTTGATTAGTCCGACGCTCTCCACGACGTGGCCGTCGTATTCGGTGACGAGCACACGTTTGCCGAGCTCCTTGTCCTCGACGCTGCTCAGAGGGGCGAACTTGGTGAGGTCGTCGGCACCGATGATGACCCCGCAGGCATGTATGCCGACCTGCCGTATGGTGCCTTCAAGTTCGGCTGCGTAGTTGAGCATGCTCTTTATCTCAGGCTCGTCGCCGTTGAGCAGTTGCTTGAGTTCATCGACGTACTTGTAGCAGTTCTTGAGATTGACCTTCGGGCTTTTGCCTTTCTCGTCCTTTATGTTGTCGGGGAAGCCGCGGTCGGGGATAAGTGCTTTGATTTCGTTTGCCCGCTGCAGTGGTATGCGCTGGACGCGGCTTACGTCGGCAATTGCCGACTTGGCCGCCATTGCGCCGTAGGTGATGATATGCGCAACGTGTGTCTCACCGTATTTGCGGCTGACCCAGTCGAGTACCCGTCCGCGGCCTTCGTCCTCGAAGTCGGTGTCTATATCCGGCAGGCTGATGCGGTCGGGGTTGAGGAAACGCTCGAAAAGGAGGTCGTATTTGAGCGGGTCGAGGTCGGTGATGTGGAGGCAATAGGCCACCACGCTTCCGGCAGCGCTGCCGCGCCCCGGTCCGACACTGACTCCCAGCTCTTCCCTTGCGCCGCGAATGAAGTCCATGACGATAAGGAAATAGCCGGGGAAGCCCATCGTCTTCATCACGTGCAGCTCGAAGTGTATGCGCTCCTGCAGCACTTCGTCGGTGTCAAGGCGCTCCTTGCCGTAGCGCTCGAGTGCGCCTTTCATTGTGAGGTGCTCGAGGTAGTCCGCCTCAAGCTTGATGCGGTAGAGACGCTCGTAGCCGCCGAGTTTCTTTATCTTCTTGTTTGCCGCTTCTTCATCCATTACGACCTCGCCGTGCTCGTTGCGTGTGAACTCGTCGAAGAGCTGCTGCTCGGTGAACTTGTCGTGGTAACTCTGCTCTGTCCCGAACTCTTCAGGGATGGGGAACTTGGGCATGATGGGGTCGGAGTTGATGTTGTAGATTTCCACTTTTCCGGCAATCTCCATCGTGTTGGCCAGCGCCTCCGGCAGGTCACTGAATATCTCCGCCATCTGTTCGGGTGTCTTCAGCCACTCCTGCTTGGTGTAGTGGAGCCGGTTGTCGTCGTCGATATAGTGGTTGGTGCTCAGGCAGATGAGCCTGTCGTGGGCTTCAGCGTGCTCTTCCTCGACGAAGTGCACGTCGTTGGTGGCGATAATCTTTACGCCGTACTTCTTTGCCAGCGCAACCAGCACGGGGTTCACTTCCCTCTGGTGCTGATAGACATTCTGGTCGCCCCCGGGCTTGTCGGTCTGGTGGCGCTGCAGCTCGATATAGTAGTCATCGCCGAAGATGCTTTTGAACCAGCGGACCGTTTCCTGCGCCTCTGCGAATGCTCCGTTGTCAAGGTCGGAGAGGCGGTCGCCGTCGGCAAGGCTGCGCATAATCTTCTGCGGGAGTTCGCCTCCCAGACATGCGGAGCAGCATATCACCCCCTCGTGGAACTGCTCGAGCAGCTCTTTGTCGATGCGCGGTGTGTAGTTGTACGCGTCCTCCATGAAGCCGGCACTGACGATGCGGCAGAGGTTCCTGTAGCCGACCATGTTCTTGGCAAGCAGAATGAGATGCCAGCCGCTGCGGTCGATGATGTATCTGCGTCCTTCAGCAGAGTAGGCTTCTTCGTTGCTTTTGCTGTGCCTTCCACGCCGTGCGCAGTATGCCTCGCAGCCGACGATGGGCTTGAATGGAACAAAGTCCCGGCCTTCCGCTTCGGCTTTCTCTTTCGCTTCTTTGTTCAATATGTTGCAGTAGTCGAGCAACTCCTTGATGCCGTACATGTTGCCGTGGTCGGTTAGGGCGATGGAGTGCATGCCCGTGCGCAGGCATTTATCAACAAGGTCGGGCACTTTAGACATGCCGTCGAGCACCGAGTAGTGCGAGTGAACGTGTAAGTGACAGAAATCCATAATGCTGTTTCGGGGTGGCAGGTGTGCGCCTGCTGAAGTTGTACAAAATGCGACTACAAAGATACAACAAAAAAGCTGATTCCCCAAATTTTTCCTGTACTTTTTTCAACTATTTTTTCAGGCAGCTTTGTTGCGTGCTGTGCGACAGCGGACAAAAAGCGCGTTGCTCATAGGGAGCAACGCGCTTTTTGTATACATTCAAAGTATGTGCAAGTTCCGTTACATCATGCCGCCCATGCCGCCTTGTGGCATTGCGGGAGCGGGAGTGTCCTCCTTGATGTCGGTGATGACGCACTCGGTGGTGAGGAACATGCCTGCAATAGAAGCGGCGTTCTCAAGAGCCACGCGGGTGACTTTGGCGGGATCGACCACGCCTGCTGCGAGGAGGTTCTCGAATACATCCTTGCGTGCGTTGTAACCGAAGTCGCCTTTGCCATGGCGCACTTTGTCCACAACTACAGCGCCCTCTTTGCCTGCATTGGCAACAATCTGGCGCAGAGGCTCTTCGATAGCGCGGCAGACGATATCAATACCGGTCTGCTCGTCCTCGTTGTCGCCTTTCATGCCGGCGAGAACCTGCTGTGCGCGGATGTAAGCCACGCCGCCGCCCGGGACGATGCCTTCTTCGATGGCAGCACGTGTTGCGCTGAGAGCGTCGTCCACGCGGTCTTTCTTCTCTTTCATCTCCACTTCGGAGGCAGCACCGACGTTGAGCTGTGCCACGCCGCCTGCCAGTTTGGCAAGACGCTCCTGCAGTTTCTCTTTGTCGTAAGTGGACTTGGTGGCGTTGATTTGCGCTTTGATCTGGCTGACGCGTGCAGCGATAGCCTCTTTGTCGCCGGCACCATTGACGATGGTGGTGTTGTCCTTGCTGACAGTGATGTTCTCCGCAGTGCCGAGCATGTCAAGAGTGGCGTTCTCCAGTTTGATGCCTTTCTCTTCGCTGATGACGGTGCCGCCGGTGAGGATGGCAATGTCTTCGAGCATCTCTTTGCGGCGGTCGCCGAAGCCGGGAGCCTTGACAGCACAAATCTTCAGCTGTGCGCGCAGACGATTGACAACGAGAGTGGTAAGAGCTTCCGAATCAACATCTTCGGCGATGATGAGCAGCGGACGACCAGACTGAACAGCGGGTTCCAAGACAGGAAGCAGTTCCTTGAGGTTGGATATTTTTTTGTCGTGGATAAGGATGTAAGGCTTATCCATTTCCACTTCCATAGTCTCGGTGTTAGTTACGAAATAGGGGCTGATGTAGCCGCGGTCGAACTGCATGCCTTGAACGACATCGATGGTAGTGTCCATGCCTTTGGCTTCGCCGATGGTGATGACACCGTCCTTGCTGACTTTGCGCATAGCGTCGGCGATGAGTTTGCCGATTTCGGCATCGTTGTTGGCGGAGATGGTAGCCACTTGCTCGATTTTGTCGAAGTCGTTGCCGACCTGCTCGCTCTGGCTCTTGATGTTAGCCACCACGGCAGCAACGGCTTTGTCGATACCGCGCTTGAGGTCCATAGGATTGGCACCTGCAGCCACGTTCTTCATTCCCACATTGGCGATGGCCTGAGCGAGGACAGTAGCGGTGGTGGTGCCGTCACCAGCCTGGTCGCCGGTGCGTGAGGCAACTTCCTTGACGAGCTGTGCGCCGAGATTCTCGGCAGCGTCTTTGAGTTCAATCTCTTTGGCTACGGTGACACCGTCCTTAGTGATTTGGGGTGCTCCGTATTTCTTGTCAATGACTACATTGCGACCTTTAGGGCCGAGTGTTACTTTGACGGCGTTTGCCAACTGGTCCACACCGCGTTTCAGAGCCTCGCGGGCTTCTACATTATATGAAATCTCTTTTGCCATAGTTGTAAGTTTTAAGTGTTTGTTGATTTTTAGCAAATGACTGCCAATACGTCGCTCTGGCGCATGATGAGCAGTTTTTCGCCGTCAATTTCGAGTTCTGTGCCTGCGTATTTGCCGTAAAGCACCTGGTCGCCGGCTTTCAGCACCATCTCTTCGTCTTTTGTGCCTTTTCCGGCAGCGAGCACTTCGCCGCGCAGTGGTTTCTCTTTGGCGTTGTCAGGAATGATGATGCCTGACTTGGTTGTTGTTTCTGCAGCCACGGGGCGAATGAGCACGCGGTCTGCCAATGGTTGAATCTTTGTCATTGTTGTAAGATTTTATATATTGTTTTATTTATGCCTTTTTACGGGTGTCCATGTGTATTGCTGCAAACTTCGTGCCAAACAAAAAGAGTCTGCCAATTTGGCAGGCTCCTGTCATTTATGGCACTTCTGCCAATTCATGCCGGCATTGTTTCTGCCACGGCGGAGATGTTATTTGAGATAGAATCCGCAGCCGATGTTCCACAGGAAGGGATTGCGCGAGCCATTGATGCTGAAGTCGGTAGCCATGTCATAGGGGTTGATCATGAGGTTGGCGAAAGCCGTCATCATGCAATGGTCGCCCAAGTCGCGGTGCCAGTTGAGTTTGGCACTGACATTGCAGAAAGCGAAGTCGCCCTGGAAGCCGGTGTACATACTCTTCCACGGAGTGAGACCTGCGCGAGCCTCGAGGCAGAGGTTGTGCGGCATGAAGATGTCGTAGCCGAGTTCGAGATAAGAGGAGTAGGCACGCTGGAGTTCGCCATTGCCGTTGATGTAGCCATCGCGCCCCCATGTGCGTGTGCACCAGAGGATGCTGATAGGCAGTGCATCGCTGACGCGGTATTTGATGCGCCATTCCTGCGTGATACCACCGTCGCCAGGAGCGTGGTTGCCGAAGTCGAAGTAGCGGCTGTTTTTACCTGCATCGGGCCCCTTTGTGTAGGTGTCGAAGTAGTACATGTGCATGAACATCACAGTCAGTCCCCAGCGGCTGAAGCCGAGAGTCATATCCACTTCGGGATTGAACCCGTCCACTCTGGCGCGGGCAGGTGTGTTGTAGCCTTTGCCCCCGTTGTGTGTGCCCTGGAAGGTCCAGTCGCACGCGCCGATATTCCACCACATGTCAAGGAAGAGTCCTCCGTATCCGACGTTGGCATCCGCCTGCACACCCAGTCCGCCGACGTACAGTCCGCGCCAGATGTAGTTGCTGACGATGTCCGCTCCCAGACCATAGGTGAAGCCTACTTTCTGTTTGTAGTCAGGGAGGAGCGACTTCTTTTGACTTTGCTGCACTTCGTCTGCAAAAAGCAGCGAAGCGGCTGCCATGATGCCGATGCAGAGCATCAGCCCTTTGCGTAAATTCTGTGTCATTATATACCGTTTTTTTGTGTGTCTTGTTGAAAACGACTGCAAAGATACTGCTTTTTTTGCATATATTCAAATATTTTTTTATAAAAAATAGTCTGAAAATTGTATGTTCAAAAAAAATGCAGTATCTTTGTGCGTTTTTTTGTTGGGAGAGATACTCCTTAATATATATAATATGGAAAACAGAGGGACTTTCGGCAGCAGGTTCGGGGCAATAGCTGCCATTGCCGGCTCAGCAGTCGGGCTTGGAAACATTTGGAAGTTTCCCTACGTTGCAGGTGAAAACGGCGGCGCAGCTTTTCTGTTGATTTACATTGGGATAACGCTTCTAATCTCTATTCCGGTGCTTTTGTCGGAGTTCATCATCGGCCGCAGAGGGCAGAGCAATGCATTCCGCTCTTTTATCAATGTAGCGCCTCATAGAGGCTGGGCGGTTATAGGCATACTGGAGTTGCTGGGGGCGATTTTCGTACTTTCGTTCTACTGCGTTATAGCAGGCTGGTCGCTGGAATATATAGTCCAGTCGTGTGCCGGCGGCTTCAAGGGCATGACCCAGCAGGTGATGGATGAGCGCTTCAACTCGTTTGTCGCTTCAGGCTATCGTCCTGTATTCTGGATGGTTATTTTCTTGCTGCTTAACGGAATAGTGCTTGTGATGGGTGTGACGAAGGGGATAGAGCGGTGCTCCAAGTTTATGATACCTGCGCTTTTCTGCATATTGGTGATGCTTGCCGGCGTGAACCTCTGGCAGCCCGGTTTCAAGGAAGGCGCGGCTTTTATTCTTGAGCCGGACTGGTCAGCCGTCACAGGGCAGACTATAATCAAGGCCCTCGGACAATCGTTCTTTTCACTCAGCATAGGCATGGCGGCAATGATAACTTACGGCTCATACATCCGCCGTCAGGAGAGTCTGGTTTCGGTGAGCGTCATAGTCTCGCTTGCCACAGTGCTGATGGCAGTGCTGGCAGGGCTTGCCATCTTCCCGAGCGTGTTCACTTATCATGTGCCTGTAACCTCGGGTCCGGACCTCGTATTCAAGACTCTGCCTCCTTTGTTTGCCGAACTTCCGGGCGGGCGTGTAATCTCCATATTGTTCTTTATTCTGCTGTTCTTTGCAGCTCTGACGACTTCACTCAGCATAATGGAGTCGTTGGTGGCGTTCTTTACAGAGGAGCTGAAGATAAAGCGCATATCAGCACTGGGCATAGGCTTGGGCATTGTGATTGTTTGTTCTACTCTCTGCGCACTCAGCCAGATGCCGGACAGCCCGATAACAGTTGCGGGGATGAGTCTGTTTGACTGGACGGACACTTTCTCTTCAAACTACATTCTGCCGATAGCCGGACTCGGCTGCGTGGTGCTGGTGGGCTGGTTTGTGCCGAGGACAGTGGTAGAGCATGAAATAACGTCGTCAGGAAAATACTATTTCTGGCTTTTCCGCTTCATTCTCTTTATGATGCGCTTTGTCTGCCCATTGGTAATATTGTTTATGTTCATAAACGGACTTGTGAATTGACATTATATATAATATTAAGGTGTAAATAATATAAGGTGTAATTAAATAAGTTTCACTAAATATTTTATTCCATTATGGCAAGAAATCAGTTCGCCAGCAAGTTTGGCACCATGGCTGCAATCGCGGGTTCTGCGGTCGGTCTTGGCAACATCTGGAAATTCCCGTACGTCGCCGGTCAGAACGGCGGTGCGGCTTTCCTGATTATCTACATCGTCATCTCTCTGCTTATCTCGGTGCCGGTAATGCTTTCAGAGTTTGTTATCGGCAGAAGAGGTCAGGGTAACACCTACCGCTCTTTCATCAACTCCAGCGGCAAGAAAGGCTGGGGGGCAGTAGGAGCCATTGAGATTTTCGCAGGCATGGTTATCCTCGCATTTTACTGCGTGGTGGCCGGCTGGTCGTTGGAGTATATCATCCAGTCGGTGGTGCGCGGCTTCGGAGGCATGACATACGACGACATGTCAGTCATGTTCGACTCCTTTGTAAACAGTTCGCGTCCGGTGCTTTGGACTCTTATCTTCCTTGCCATGAACTGCATCATTCTGGCTTTCGGTGTGTCGAAAGGTATTGAGCGCTGCTCGAAGTTCATGATTCCGGCGCTATTCCTCATTCTGCTTCTTCTTGCCGTTGTTTCCATCTGGCAGGACGGTTGGGCTAAAGGTGCAGCTTTTCTGCTGAAGCCTGACTGGAGTGCGGTAACATATCAGACCGTCATCATGGCTCTTGGTCAGTCGTTCTTCTCTTTGTCGCTCGGCATGTCGGCAATGACGACCTACGGTTCGTACATCCAGAAAGACCAGAGTCTGGTTTCTGTGTCGATGATAGTTACGGGCGCGACAGTGGTGATGGCAGTGCTTGCGGGACTTGCCATTTTCCCCAGCGTCTTCACTTACGGCGTAGAGGTGACGAGCGGTCCGAACCTTGTTTTCAAGACTCTGCCTCCTCTTTTCGCCACTCTTCCCGGCGGTCGCATAGTGTCGGTGCTCTTCTTCATTCTACTGTTCTTTGCCGCAATCACCTCGTCCTTCTCTCTGTTGGAGGCAGGTGCGGCATACATCTCCGAGGAGTGGAAAGTGGGCAAGCGCCCTGTCAGCCGTGTGTGGGCGCTGATTATCCTGTTTGTCGCAGTTGGCGCTCTCTCTGTTATTTGTGCGATGTCGCAGGTGGAGGGCTCCACGCTCAAGATATTGGGCTTCTCCGTATTTGATTTCACCGACATGTTCACCTCCAACTTCATTCTGCCTCTCGGCGGCATAGCAGCCTGCATCCTGGTCGGGCAGCTGATGAACCGCGAGGTGGTATTCAACGAACTTACGTCGGAAGGGCGTTTCAACGCGAAGGTGGTGGGCTTCTTCTATTGGCTCGCGCGCTATGTCTGCCCGATAATAATATTCTTCATGTTCATCAACGGCGTAGGCTCAATCCAGCGTCCGCAGGCGGCTCCTGAAGAAATAGCAGTGGCTTATCCAACCGCCGAATACAAGCAGGCGGAGGTGGTGCTCATGCACACCCCCGGCAGCGAACTCTTTGACGGAGTGGCACATCCTGCAGCCGGTCTCTTTGAAGGATGGTTCGACGTGGACAAGGCTGCCGATGAACACCGCGGCTACATAGCTACGCTCCGCAAGAACGGCTGCGAGGTATATACAGTGCGCGATATACTTGCTTCTATGGGCAAGGACTCGCTTGAGGCTCTTGCCATGCGCTCGCTTACATACGAGCCGGAGGACCTGCAGTACAAGATGGAGGTTATCAACCAAATGAGCAAGGACGACCTCATCCGCTGCATCCTCTACCGGCCTACAGTCGTGCTCTCGAAGACCGACAAGAACACAGGTGTGGAGGCCATATACAAGCACGCTCCTCTCTCGAACCTCTATTTCCTGCGCGACCAGAGCATCTCTACTCCCCGCGGCGTTGTTCTCGGACGGATGAACTCGCTGCAGCGCGCCAACGAGGTAGAGGTGGTGCGCATGTGCTATGCTCACTTAGGCATACAGCCGGCATACGAGATAAAGGGTGAGAACGCCTTCCTTGAGGGCGGCGACTACTTCCCCTTCGGCACCATGTCGCTCATAGGTTGCGGCATGCGCACGACGCAGGAGGCCATTAACCAGCTCATGGAGCAGGATTTGTTCGGGCATGACACAGTGGTGGTAGTGCGCGACAATTTCCGCTGGCAGGCGCAGATGCATCTGGACACTTACTTCAATATCATAGACCGCGACCTTGTCACCATGTGCAGCAACCGCTATGACGCGAAGGCAGGTGACAAAGAGTTCGTTACGTGCGACATCTACGTGCGCGACCGGACACAGCGCAATGCAGAAACAGGCACTTATGTGCTTGCCAAGCAGGGTCTCGGATTCAGGCAATGGCTTGAGGAGCGCGGTGTGAGCATCATAACAATCTCGCAGCAGGATGCAGACCACTATGCCAACAACTTCCTTACCATCGCCCCGCGGCACATCTGCGCCATTCAGGGGCAGTCGATGCAGTTTGCCGAGGCACTGCGCGACAATGGTGTGATGGTTGATTGGATACCGGCAGAGAACCTCATTAGGGGTTATGGCGCGGCACACTGCATGACGCAGGTTATCCGCCGTGGCCGCTGATGCAGGGCGCAGGAGATAAACAAACAGAGCCGCAGTAGAATGCGGCTCTGTTTGTTATGTGTATGTTGTATGTTGTATGTTGTATGTTGTTTGTGGCTGGTTGTCGGCTGGTTGTCTGTTGTGTTTGCTTGTTTGTTGTGTGTGGTTGGTTGTCAGGTGCTTGTGAGTTATTCGGGGAACTCCATGAGATATGCTTTGATGAAGGCATCAAGGTCGCCGTCCATGACGGCATTGACGTTGCTGGTCTGGTAGTTGGTGCGGTGGTCTTTCACGCGCCGGTCGTCAAAGACATAGCTGCGAATCTGGCTTCCCCATTCGATTTTCTTTTTGCCCGCTTCGACTTTGGCCTGCGCCTGACGGCGTTTCTCCAGTTCGAGTTCATAGAGTTGGCTGCGGAGGTGTCGGAGTGCGTTCTCGCGGTTTTTGGGCTGGTCGCGTGTTTCGGTGTTTTCAATGACTATTTCGTCTGGCTGGTTGGTGAGAGGATTGACGAACTTGTAATGGAGGCGCACTCCGGACTCCACCTTGTTCACGTTCTGTCCTCCCGCGCCTGAGCTGCGGAAAGTGTCCCACGAGAGGCCTGCAGGATTGACTTCGATTTCAATGCTGTCGTCGATGAGTGGTACGACAAACACGCTGGCAAAGGAGGTCATTCGTTTTCCCTGCGCGTTATAGGGGCTGACGCGGACGAGGCGGTGGACACCGTTTTCGGACTTCAGATAGCCATAGGCCATGTCTCCTTCGACGGTGAAGGTGACGGTTTTTATGCCGGCTTCATCACCCTCCTGGAGGTTGGTGATGGTGATTTTGTAGTCGTGTTTTTCGCAGTAGCGCTGATACATGCGCATGAGCTGCTCCGCCCAGTCCTGGGCCTCGGTGCCGCCAGCCCCGCTTACAATCTTCAGCACGGCCGGCATCTGGTCCTCTTCGTGGCTGAGCATGTTCTTCATTTCCAGAGCCTCCACTTCTTTGACGGCTTTGGCGTATGCTTCGTCCACTTCCTGCTCTGTGACAAGTTCGTCCTTGAAGAAGTCGAAGGCCAGCGCCAGCTCGTCGGTGGCGGCGCGAACACCCTCGTAGCCCTCTATCCAGCGCTTGAGCGATTTGACTTTGCGCATCTGTGCCTCAGCCGCTTTGGCATCGTCCCAGAAGCCGGGAGCTTGCGTGTGCAGCTCTTCCTCCTCCAGCTGTATGCGTTTCTCGTCGATGGCGAGATATTGTTTCAGTTTGTCTGCGCGGTCGCGGATGTCTTTCAGTTGCTCGATTGTAATCATAAAGGGGATTCTTAAAAAACGCTGCAAAGGTAAGTTTTTTTTCGCATACTTGCAAATTTTTTCTCAAATATCAGTTAATCTTCCCCCTTCAGAGGGCAGATGCGGCAGTATGACGGGCGGGGTGCAGGTGTGCCGGAACGGGGGTAAAATGGGCTTTGTCTTATAGAGCAAAAGGCTTAATCACCCAATAATCACCCAATAATCACCCAATAATTTCCAAATAATCACACAATAATTTCCCAATAATAGAACAATATAGACAGCGGAGATACTGACAATATCTGGCGCGGAAGAGCAGTATGGTTCGGGGGTGTTTGTAAAGATGAAAG